>CAYXIT010000123.1:0-9642 GCA_964465275.1 uncultured Bacteroidales bacterium
CTTTGGGTAAGCCTGTTGTACCTGAGGTATAAATTATGGTTAAAAGATCTTCTTCGGATATTCTTTCGCTAATATCCATTACCTTATCATAATATGCAGCAGCATTTGCTTTACCGTTTTCCGGAATAACCGACCAGTTTTCCGCTCCTTCAACCTGATTAAAAGTTAAAATACGGTGGGTAAAACTTAGCTTATCTTTTACACTTTGTAGTTTTTTGTATAAAGCTGAATCAGATACTATAACCATAGATGACTCAGAATGATTAAGTATATAAGTAATCTCATCTTCTGATAAGGTGGGATGTACCGGTACATGGACCATACCTGCCATACCAATCCCCATTTCCATGAAATTCCACTCGGGCCGGTTATTGGTAATAGTAGCAATTTTATCACCTGGCTTAAAACCTGATGATAAGAGGCCCATACTTACATTCAATACTATATCATTGTATTCTTTGGCATTGTATTCTCTCCATTGGCCGTTTTCAACACCGGAGAGTTTAAATTTACCTATAGTATCGGGATATTGATTGAACCTTTCTAAAAGGTCAAAATTTCTTTTAATTTGCATTAGCTTGTTTTCCTAAAATAATAATGCAACAATATTGTTGCTTAAATAATTTACTTCTCTAAAAACTAACAGATTGTAAAGCTTATTGTTTTATGATCAGACTATTCTTAAACACCTGCAAAGGTACTATTTAGATTCGGAAATGTACTCATAATAAAATATAATGTTTTCTGCAATTAATGTACTAACAATCAGTTTTTTAAAGATATAAAAGAGTGTAATAGATGGAAGAAAATTATCATTGGCAATGAAAAAGAAAGAGTTTTATTTGATAAAAACATAGTTCATATCCATGATTTATAAGTATATTTATCATGCAAGAAAATGTTTTTGGTCTTAAAACTTCTATTTAACATAGTTTAACCTTAATAAACAACAGCAAAAAGTAAAGTTCTTGTTGATGGCTATTAACTTTATGAATTGAAAAAAATGAACATCAAAAAACCAGTATTATGTATATTCAGAAATTTTTTTTTAGTGGGATAATTGTTGCTTTGTTTATGATTTCCTGCAGTTCTTCAGAAAAGGAAACTCAATATCAAACAGGCGACCTGTCAGTAAAGATTGACACATTGGCTACCGGACTTCAGAATCCATGGGGTATGGAATTTTTACCCGATGGGCGAATTCTCATTGTTGAACGTCCGGGCAATTTACTTATTTGGGAAGATGGCCAGCTGGAAAACGATCCTGTTCCGGGCCTACCTGAAATTTGGGTACATGGCCAGGGTGGATTATTAGATGTTGCTATGCATCCGGATTATTCGGAAAATGGCTGGCTTTATTTTGCCTATGCTTCACCTGGTGATGGTGGTGGCAATACTGCTATCGGTAGAGGCAAACTCCAAAATAATCAGATTGTGGAATTTGAAAAAATATTCCAGGGCATGCCTTATTCTTCAGCAGGGGTGCACTTTGGAAGCCGCATTGTATTTGACAAGGACAATTATCTTTATACAACAATTGGTGACAGAGGAGTAATGAATGATGCGCAAATTCTGGAAAACCATAGAGGAACTGTTTTAAGAATAAATGATGACGGCTCTATTCCTGAAGATAATCCTTTTGTTGATGAACCGGATGCCATGCCTGAAATATGGTCCTATGGCCATCGTAATATTCAGGGCATGGTTATTCATCCTGAAACAGGAGATCTGTGGACACATGAACATGGTCCAAGAGGTGGTGATGAGATCAATGTTTCTATCAAAGGTGAAAACTACGGTTGGCCACTTGCAACGCATGGCATCAATTACAACGGAACTGTTATAACACCTGATACAACTCTTCCCGGCATGGTTGATCCTATTCTTCACTGGACTCCTTCCATTGCACCCTGTGGTTTAGATATTGTTACCAGCGATAAATATCCGCAATGGGAAGGAGACCTTTTGGTAGGAGCATTAGCAGGAGAACATATCCATAGGGTAGCAATTGAAGGTAGAAATGTGGTAGAAACAGAAAAATTACTGCAGGGTTTTGCTCGTTTCAGGGCTATCCGTGAGGGGCCAGATGGTTATATTTATGTGCTTACCGAAGCGCCTGGCTTGTTTTTCAGATTAGTGCCGGAAGAATAGATCTTCAGATTACTATTTTGCCTGAGAATACATTTATTTCAAACGCAAGGCATTTTTTTAAAATCTTTCCTGCGAATCTTTTAAAATATTAAACAGAAATTCGCGGGCCCTGAATAATTGGGCTTTTACCGTTCCGAGCGGCAAATCAAGTTCTTCGCAGATCTCTTCATAAGAGTATTCATCAAAGTATCTTAGCTGTATCAGCTTCTTATAGCGTGGTTTTAGTTTATCTACCACTTTACGCATTAGTTCGATCTTCTGCGATTTTATAAGATTTTCTTCAGGATCAAGCCCACCTGCAGGCATGCTTTTAATGTGGTAAGATTCATTGACATCCTCATAATTATCATTGGCCAGCACATTCTTTTTCTTTTTACGCATAAAATCAATGCAATTGTTCGATGCTATCTTGAAAAGCCAGGTGCTGAAAGCATAATCAGGTGTATATTGTGACAGGTTTTTGAAAGCTTTACCAAAAGCTTCAAGGGTGAGGTCTTCTGCATCATCAACATTGCCGGTCATTTTTACCAGCATAAAATAAATGGTATCGCGGTATAAACCCATCAGTTCAGTAAAAGCAAGCTGATTGCCTTGTTCTACGGCTTGCTTTACCAATTCATAATCTCTTTGAGCTTTTTCTGTGAGATTGGGGTTTACTTCCATTTATTTTTCCTGTATAACAGATTCGAAATTGCAAAAACAGGGTTCAAGAATGCGAAAATCATATCAAATATTGGCGAATATAAAAATAATTTCCGTTCATTAAACTTTTTCCCTGCATAATTGAGTATTAGCAAAAGAGAAAAGTACTTTATAAAAATTAACCCCAATGCAATGTATAAAGTTAAACAACATTTCATCAGAATCAGAAAAACAATAAAAGAAATGTAAAACATGGTGTGTGAAAAAGCAAATAATCCCAGCCTGAATTTGTCACTACCTCTATAATAAATACCGGTAGATAAATGGCGCTTTTTTTGTTTGAACCAACCTCTGAAAGTTTTTTCAGGTTCAGAAATAGTAAAACTATCCGGCGATAATGTTATTCTTGTATTGTGCCTGGAAGCAGCTTTATTTACAAACAAATCATCATCTCCCGATTTAACTTTATAATGAGATGTAAACCCCCCCTGGCGAAAGAATAATTCCTTTTTGTATGCCAGATTTCTCCCGACACCCATATAAGGCTTACCTGCTAATGCAAATCCCAGATATTGAAGAGCAATAAACATTGTATCATAACGAATCAACAAGTTTAAAAACCCGGGTAATGACCGATATCCGCCGTAACCCAATACCAGTTCAGTATTTTTATCGAATGCAGATACCATGCTTTTTATCCAATCTTTTCCCGCTGGTATGCAATCAGCATCAGTTAGGAGTATAATGTCGTATTTGGCTGACTTTATGCCCAAAGCAAGAGCAAGTTTCTTTCCGGAAAAGAAATTTACATTCTCGCGAAGGTTAATTACTTTAAAATGCGGGTACTTTTCCTGAAGTTTTTTTAACAGGAAATAACTGTCATCGTCTGAAAAATCATTAACCAGGATAACCTCATATTCAGAATATTCCTGTTCCAGTATTAATGGTAAGTTTTTTTCAAGGTTTTCGTACTCATTTTTGGCGCAAATAACAACAGACACAGGCATTTTGTCCTTATCAGGAGTTTCCTTTGATAATGACCTGAATGCTACACGACTAAATACAGACCAATAGTAAATCAGTGATATGAAAGTAAAAAAAGCCAGGGACAGCAGTGCAATCCACTGGGCATCTTTGATCATTTCAGTAAACGGTATCATTCGTTTCCCCTTAATTTTGAAAGGTGCAAAAATAGCTAATCTAAAGGAATATCAACTATCTTTGAAAAATTATTAATACAGGTTTTTTCATGAAGTTTCATATCCATTTTTCCGACTTATCAAGCAACGCCAGAAGTGGAACAATTATTACAGATCACGGGAAAATTCATACCCCTGTATTTATGCCTGTAGGAACTGCAGGTACAGTAAAAGCAATACATAACAAGGATCTTACTGAACAGGTAAACGCAGAAATTATCCTCGGGAATACATACCGTCTGTATTTACGTCCGGGGCTTGATATATTAAAAAAAGCCGGAGGATTGCATAAATTTAACGCATGGGAAAAACCTATTCTTACTGATAGTGGCGGTTACCAGGTATATTCACTGGCACATCGAAGAAAACTAAAGGAAGAAGGTGTTGTATTCCAGTCGCATATTGATGGCTCAAGGCATACCTTTACTCCGGAAAGTGTAATGGACATCCAGCGGATAATTGGGGGAGATATTATTATGGCATTTGATGAATGTACCCCCTACCCTTGCGAATACGATTATGCCAAAACATCAATGGAGCTTACCCACAGATGGTTAAAGCGTTGCTGTGAGCATTTTGACAAAACGGAAGGAATTTATGGCTATAACCAAACCTTGTTTCCAATAGTTCAGGGCAGCACTTACAAAGACCTGCGTGAACAATCTGCAGCATTTATAGCAGAACAAAACCGCGATGGAAATGCTATTGGAGGTCTGTCGGTAGGCGAACCGGCAGAAATGATGTATGAAATGACAGACTTAGTTTGTTCCATCTTACCTGATGATAAACCCCGATATCTGATGGGCGTGGGTACACCGGTAAATATTCTGGAAAGTATTGCCCTGGGTGTTGATATGTTTGATTGCGTTATGCCTACGCGTAATGCCCGCAACGGAATGATATTTACCAGCGAGGGTATTCTCAATATGCGAAACAAAAAATGGGAAAAGGACTTCTCCCCCATTGATCCTGCCGGCACAACCTTTGTAGATGCGATGTATTCAAAAGCTTATCTGAGACATCTTTTTGTTGCCGGTGAAATGCTGGCATCAATAATAGCAACAATGCATAACCTTGGATTTTATATGTGGCTTGTTAATGAAGCCCGTAAACATATTGAATCAGGTGATTTTTCTGCCTGGAAAAACATTATGGTTTCTAAATTATCTCAAAGACTATAGCGCAAAGTCTTTACCAAACCTCGGACACGAAAAATGTTAACTTTGCGTTATTTATTGAAAACAGTATTAAAAGCAATTAATATTTAAAATCATAAGATTTGCCGCCAAAGATTTATAGCGAAAATCTGAATACTGCCTCTGCGGATGAAACTTAGAAAATTAGACTTTTACATTATCAGAAAGTTTCTCGGTACTTTTTTTTATGCCATCGCACTGATAATACTTATCGTTATTATTTTTGACCTTTCCGAAAGAATTGACAATTTTATTGAAAACCAGGCCCCGCTAAATGAAATTCTTTTCGATTATTACCTGAACTTTATTCCTTATTTTATCAACCTTTTCAGCCCGCTGTTTACATTTATTGCTGTAATATATTTTACATCAAGGATGGCTTTCAATAGTGAGATTGTTGCCATATTAAGTTCGGGAATCAGCTTTCGGCGTATGCTTATACCCTACTTTCTTTCGGCTGCTATACTTGCTTTGCTTTCCATCTATCTCTCTAACGTAATGATTCCTGATGCCAACAGAAAAAGGCTTGACTTTGAAGAGACCTACTTCAGGAAAAACCGACAATTCAGGGAAAGAAACATTCATATGCAAATAAGACCGGGAGAATTTGTATATCTCGAGTCTTTTAATGAACGTATTAATGTAGGATATAAATTTACTCTTGAAAGTATCTCCGATGGACAATTAACCCATAAAATAGCAGCTGACAGAGCCGAATGGATTGACAGTACTGCTACCTGGTCGTTAAGAAATTATTTTTCCAGGGAAATTGACAGCATCGGGGAAAATCTGAGTTTTGGCAACCGGTTAGATACGGTAATAAATCTTTCTCCCGATGATTTCATTCAAAACTTACGTGAAATGGATGCAATGAATTTCAGAGAATTACAGGCATATATTGATAATGAAAGGCTAAGGGGTTCTGAAAACATTAAATTTTATCTTGTAGAAAAACACCGTCGCATAGCTTTCCCCTTTGCAACTCTTGTGCTTACACTTATCGGAGTGTCCTTGTCAAGCAGAAAGGTTAGAGGCGGTATGGGTCTTCACCTGGGCATTGGTTTAACACTTAGTTTTGCTTTTATACTATTTATGCAGGTATCAACCACTTTTGCTACCAATGGAAATCTTCCGCCTGTGTTTGCGGCATGGATCCCAAATATTATATTTGCTGCACTGGGATTATATTTATTACGCACTGCACCCAAGTAGAAAGATTTACACAAGCTAAAAAATTATCAAAAAAAAAGAGCCCCGAAGAGCTCTTTTTTTATTCTTTAGATTTGGGTTTCAAAAAAATATCCGGTAAAAGATATCCCATAGCTCCTCCCCAGATCATGGAAAGATAGGGATTTGACTGAATGGCACATCCACTTTCGCATCCTATAAAGGTATAGTAAGCAAATCCACCCAAAACACCTAAGAGAGTAAAGGAACCTATCACCCAAAGATATTTTTTACGTGAAATATTTCCTTTTTGCGTTTTGTTGATTATATTTTCATTTCCGGTATTTTCCATAGTTTTTTAGCTTATAAAGGGAAAATCAATTTCTTTTGTTATTTAGCTACACCCAAAACATCTTCTATGGCTTTTTCAAAGGCTGATTTGGGAAGTGCACCAGCTGCCATTTGAGGTTGTGAATCTTTAGGCACAAAAAGTATTGAAGGAATACTTCTGATGCCGAAAATCGCACTGAGTTCACGCTCTTTTTCGGTATCAACCTTGTATATGTCAACTTTCCCTTCATACTCTTTTGAAAGCTCTTCCAAAACGGGTGCCACCATTTTGCAGGGTCCACACCAATCTGCATAAAAATCGATGATACATGGCTTATCGCCTTCAAACTTCCAGTCTTTGTTGTTTTCAAAATCAAATACTTTGCTTTTGAAAGTTTCCAGATTTAAATGTTCCATAATAAAATTTAGGTTAGGAAGCAATAAATAGCTTCCTGTTATTTGACTTCTGTGATTTACTTTTTAGTGGTTTAAAGGTGGCTTTGTATTGCAGCAACAAGTGTTTCTTTTTGCTGAACACCAACATAACGTTCAACTTGTTTGCCATCTTTAAAAATTATCAGGGTAGGAATATTCTGAACTCCATTCATCCTTGCAGCACGAGGATTATGGTCAACATCAAGCTTTGTAATTTTAGCTATATCTCCTATTTCCTGAGCTACTTCTTCAATAATTGGATTCTGGATACGGCACGGCGGGCACCAAACAGCCCAAAAATCAACCAATGTAACTCCTTCGGCGATAGTTTGATCAAAATTATCGTCTGTAACCGTTAAAACCAAACTTTCTTCTGAACTAACTTCAGTGTAGGTATTACCGGCATTACCATTGCCAGAATTAAATATCATAACTGTGCCCAATGCAACAGCTATTACCAATACTGCTATCTGTATAGGTCTTGTCTTTTGCCAGAAGTTCTCTTTGTTTTCCTGTTTTTTATTTTTCATAGGTTTTATACTATTCATTTAAAATCATTCCTGTTCATTTTGATGTCTGAAAATAATCTTATAGTCAGGTTTTAAAAGCTTTGCAAAAATATCTAATTATATAGATATATAAAAGTTAATTTTTGTTATCCAAAATTGCACCTAAAATCACGTAAAAACCGAATAATATAACCGCAAAAATATAAGAACTTTGGAACAAACTTTGTAATTTAACCAATGCCAGGAAAATTTGTTCACATATTGCGTTATATTATTGAATTTTAATAGTTTGCAACAATTTAAAAAAACAGAAATGCAAAAAAACAATTTAAAATTTCTGAAAACAAAGATTTTTAGCTTTCAGCTGATTTTTATCATGATCTTCAGTTTATCTTTTCAATCATGCGATGAAGATGGAAATCTTATTATACCTACCGGACTTACTGAAGAAGAAATAATTGAAGGATTGAAAGAAGCCCTGAAAGTAGGCACAAACAATTCGGTTGCAGAAACAAATAAAATTGATGGTTATTTCGGAAATCCCGATATAAAAATTCCATGGCCCGAAGATGCCATGGGTGCATACAATTACATTGATAATAACCTAAGTATAATTCGTCCTCTGCTCGATGAGGTTGTTTTGCTTATGAACCGGGGTGCTGAAAATGCTTCGGAAAAGGCTAAACCAATCTTTATTGATGCCATTACAGGTATAACCATTAATGATGCATGGGATATACTAAATGGCGATGACAATGCTGCTACCATGTATCTTTATGACAGAACTTTCACCAACCTTCATGCAGCATTTAAACCTGATATACAAGATGCTCTCCAGTCGGTTGGTGCATCAACTGCATGGTCAGAAATTATAAATATATATAATCCGATTGCACAATTCAGCCCTTCATTGAATACACTTGATCCCGATCTTGCTGAATATGCCACCGCAAAAGCCCTTGATGGTTTATTTTTTATTATAGCCGAAGAAGAATATAAAATACGAAAAGACCCCCTGGCCAGGATAAATGAAATACTCAGAAAAGTATTCGGCACACTGGATAATTGATATGTTTAAAGAAAAATCCAGCCAAATACAAACAAAAAGCGCAACTTAACTTAAATGAGTTGCGCTTTCTTTTTATAGCTTATTTGCAGAAATGGATCAATCAATTCCTGCAAAATGCTTCATAAACTGAACCCTTTGAAAAACAGCAGGATTATCAGATTTCTTATAACTAAGTTTTCCCCGGAAATCAGATATTTTGGAGAAGCTATTTTGTTCCATCCATGATTGTAACTGATCAATGATAAGTGGTATCTGATCGAACCCATTTTTATATAAGGTACTGCATATTTGCACAGCATGTGCACCGGCCAGCAGTTGCTTAACAACACCATAACCATCATGCACCCCTGTGGATGCACAAAGATCAGTCTGCACCCTGCCTGCCAGTATAGCGATCCAGCGGAGTGATGTGGATATCTCTTCTGGCGTGCTGTAAAGGTTGCCCGGTTTTATTGTAAACTTTTCGAGATCTATATCCGGATTAAAAAATCTGTTGAATAATACGATACCCTGCACACCTGACCAGGATACTTTTTTAACAAGTTCTGCCAGTCCTGAAAAATAGTACGACATTTTTATGGCGATCGGAATTTTAACCTGTTTCTTAACCTGTTCGATAATCCTGAAATAAATTTTTTCATATTCTGATCCTGGTGTATCAATATCTGATGGAAGAACAAAAATATTGAGTTCCAGACCGTCGGCACCTGCTTTTTCAATTTCTTTAGCAAAAGAAGGCCACTCATCAGCACTCACACAGTTTATACTTGCAATTACAGGAATACTGAGTTTGCTTTTTGCATTTTTTATTACTTTGAGATAATCATCAATAGTTTGTGCTCGGGAATAATTGCGGATATAATCATCGGCTTCTGTATAGGCACTTTGCACGTCATCATAAGAAAAAACCTTACGAATTTCAAATTTTATTTGTTCTTCAAATA
>CAYXIT010000124.1:0-9605 GCA_964465275.1 uncultured Bacteroidales bacterium
TTACCTGCCCGGGTGCTATGGAACCGCCAGGCCCGAAATTATGTTTTCTCCCGCCTGCTCGATCCCGCCTGGTATGGCAGGCACCTGAAAGCCATGGGGAGGGTGATCAGGAGGAAGCCATGATTTTTTGCCTTATATAACCTTATATGCCTTATATGGTTAAAAGCTAATAAGATTACTTCTCCGGGTACGACTAAAGCTCGTGCCCGGAGTTTTTTTTACATTTAATTGCCAGGCTTGAAAATATTAGGCATATAAGTTTTTCAAGCCATTAGTTATTAGCGTTATATGGATAAGGACCAGGCAGGTTTTTGCCACACTTTCTCACTTTCCTGTTTTCGCACTTTCTTATTTCACTTATCTTTACACCATCTAATTCGCAAAACACCCGTAAATTATGCAGGATTTCAGCAAAACCCCCGAAATATCAGAAGAAGAAATAAACCGTGAGGTGAAAAGTATTTTAACCAAACCGGCAACCGACAGAAAAAATATCCTTTTGTCGATCATGGGAATCATTGATCTCACAACACTCGAAGGTTCCGATACAGATCAGAAAGTGGTTGATCTCTGCCAGAAAGCTATGGGCATAGAAAAACAGGGGCTTGGACTTCCCAATGTTGCGGCGGTTTGTGTTTACCCTACTCTGGTGCGTACGGCACGCAATGCGCTTGAAGGAAGCCGCGTTAAAGTGGCTGCAGTGGCCGGTGCTTTTCCGGCAGGACAATCGCCCATACATATCAAGGTGGAAGAAGTGAAATATACGGTAGGCGAAGGAGCCGATGAAATTGACATGGTTATTTCACGTGGAAAATTCCTTCAGGGAGAATACAACCTGGTGTATGACGAAATAGCTGCCATCAAGGAAGCCTGCGGCGAAGCACACCTGAAGGTGATCCTGGAAACAGGCGAGTTGCAAACCCCGACACATATCCGTCGTGCCAGCGATATCGCCATTGCTGCCGGTGCCGATTTCATCAAAACATCCACAGGTAAGATTCAGCCCGCAGCCACCGAAGCAGCCATGATGGTGATGCTTCAGTCCATTCGCGATCACTACCGCGATACCGGAAAGATGGCAGGAATAAAACCTGCCGGCGGCATCAGCGATACCAATAAAGCCATCAATTACTGGATGCTTACTTCCGAAGTGCTGGGCAACGAATGGTTGGGGAAAGACTGGTTTCGCATTGGGGCGAGTCGCCTGGTTGATTCTGTGATTGCCGAAGTAAAAAATCTGGCATAACCAGCTATTATATAAAAATGTATGCTCCTGAAATTTTAGGCGTGGGATAAAAAAATTGCTAATTTTGCACTCCCTATGGCTCCGTAGTTCAATTGGATAGAATAGCAGATTCCGGTTCTGTCGGTTGGGGGTTCGAGTCCCTCCGGAGTCACCCTGTAAAACAAAAAGGCTTCCATTGAGGAAGCCTTTCGTTTTATGATACAGCGATTTTCGTCATGATTGCTGTTGACCGGTTTCTTCTTCATCAGGGTCAATTACCTTCACACTGTGCATCAGCGCTTCTACCTGGCGCATATAATCACGTTTTTCAAATTTCGGGGCATATACGAAACCATCCAGGTTGATCAGGCGGTTGTTTTGTTCATCCACGAAAGTAATGTTCACAAAAGGGCCACCCATGAAATCGCCTTCCACCCTCCACAATCCTCTTGCTTCAACGGCATAAAGATCATTGAAACTGATCTCACGGAATATGGGTGGAATGTCGGGGTAGGTGGTCATATATGTATCGGGAAAAGTACCCGGTATATGGGCCTGTGTTATGGAATCGCGGCGATTCCAGATGGTCTGGTGATCAAAGTCTTTAGCCGGGTCGGTATAAGGTAATACGGTGATCATTAATCCCTGATCAAGATCCTCCCGGGTACCTGTTTGTCTGAGCCAGATGAAATTATCTTCGTTTTTGGCAACGAAATACCCTTCAGGAACGGTAATATCCAGGTTCAGTTCTTCGCGCACCACTTTGCGTGCCTGGTGGTTCATCATGCGGCGATAGGCATTGATGAGACGTTCTCTTTCGGTTTCAAGGTACATGTCAATAAAGGTCTGCCGGTTGTTTTCAAGCACCCTTTTGAGTGCGTCTTCATCGGGTACCGTTACCCTGATGACCCTTTGGGGATAGGCCCAAACATTTCTGTTTGCTTCAATCTTTCCCCTTTCCAGTGTGGGGTCAAACACGGCAAAGAATATATTTCTGTGTGTTTCAAAAAGTTTTACAAAAGATTTCTGATCAATATGTATCAGGTTAAACTGGGGTTCAGGCTGGGGCAACATGGTCACTTCTGATTTGAATGCATCCTTGATATGTTCTCCAGCAGCACCTTCCCAGCGTGATTCAGGTGTAATTACAAGCAATTCGCCTGCTTTTCCTGTGGCAGAAGGTTTTCCGGGGCGTTCGCCTGTGGTGCATGATACCACCATAAGCGATATCAACAGAAAGAAAAGTTTTTGCATGACCTTGGTTTTAAAGGGGTTTCTAAAACAAACACAACTAAAAGGCATATTATTGCCTCAAGGATCAAAAATAGCAAAAATATTTATTCTTCCATTCCGATGATGATACGCTGTCCGGGAATCAGCGGACTTGATGAGCCGAAGTTATTGAGCTCTTTCAGGTCTTCCAGGGTAAGGTCATCATGTTTTTCAACGATATCCTGCAGGGTATCGCCCTGCTGAACGATGTACCAGATGAATCCTTCGGTTTCTTCATCCTCTGCCGCGAGCTCTTCCTGTTTGGGATCATTCTGTTCTTCCTGTGTTTGTGCAGAAAAGTTCTCAGGCTGTCTTACAATAAGATTTTGCCCGGCATAAATAGTTGTACCGCTTATGTTGTTCCAAAGGCGCAGCTGATCAACGTTAACCCTGTAACGTGAAGCAATAACCCCAAGGGTTTCTCCCCTTTTTACCACGTGGGTATTGGCATGGGTGGAAGCCAGTGAAGTGGTTTGGCGGGCAGGTGCTCTTACAATGAGTCTTTGTCCGGCTCGTATCAGCGTACCCCGCATGTTATTGAGCTGCTGGATTTCCCTGACGCTGGTTCCGTAGCGACGTGCAATGGTACCAAGCACTTCTCCGCTTCTCACAACGTGCACGGTAGTTTCTTTCAGTTGTGCTGCCAGTTCTTCCTGGCGGATCTGTTCGGGAGTTTTGTGGTTGTAAATGGTATCGGCATTGGCAATGAAAACACCTGTATAATCCCGGGGGATACGCAACGAATAAGGTGATCGGGAATTATGAGGGATGATATTCTGACGGAAAGTGGGGTTCAGATAACGCAGGTGATCCAGCGGTATATCGAGAAAATCACTTACGGTGCGAAGGCTGAGTTGTTGTGTTACCACCAGAGTATCCACATCAAAATGTGAGTACACGGGAGGATGAGGATACAGGTTGTGGTCAGCTGCATGTTCCATTACATAGGTTACAGCCATAAAAGCAGGCACATAGTTTCTTGTTTCCCTGGGCAGGAAGTGGCGGATGGCCCAGAAATCGCGGGCGCCACCGGCCCTCCTGATGGCGCGGTTTACATTGCCCGGCCCGGCATTGTAAGCCGAAAGCACCAGGTTCCAGTCATTGTAAATTTTATGAAGATCAATAAAGTGTTCGCAGGCAGCAACTGTAGATTTGTAAATATCACTACGGTCGTCAACCATGCTGTTTACTTCCAGACCGTACATTTTGCCGGTGCCATACATAAACTGCCACAAACCGGTGGCACCCACGCGCGAACGCGCAACAGGATTAAGAGCCGATTCTATTACAGCAAGATATTTCAGTTCAAGCGGCAGATTGTACTTATCAAGTTGTTCCTCAAATAACGGGAAATACAGCTGTGCCAGACCCAAAACCCTTTCTGTAAGTTCGCGCCGGCGGTTGGCATAAACATTTATATAAGCCTTCACATAAGGGTTAAAAACAAATTCAATAGGAGAGAGAGCATTCAGTTCATCCAGGCGTGCCATGTATATGGAATCATGGTACTGGGGTACAAAACCCGGTGGAAATTTACCGTGAAGATCCGAAGTATCAGCCCTTTTTTCAAGATTGCGGAAAACGGTCAGCAGTGCAAGGCTGTCGAGCATTGCAATTACAGGATCATCAGGTGATGGCTCCCATTGCTGTTCTTCGGGAGGAACGGGGTTTAACGAATTATTTCCATCTGCAAAAGCAAAAACGCTTATACAGGTTATAATTATTGCGGTAATGGAAGCCTGAATGAAAAGTTTTCCTGACATTGAAATTCGGATTTAGATTTGATAGATATCAGATTTAATAAACAATACTGTTGTACGTAAAAAAACGCAAAGGGTTTGATTCCCGTATGGAAGAATACGTTTTTTTCCGTCAAATATTGTTTTTTTCCCGGAAATAAACAATAGGAGAAATCATGATTTTTCCGCAAAGATTACGCGGAGGAAAACCATTGAACCGGGGAGTTAAAGGGTAGTGCAATTAACCTGTTTATTCGTCGTTTTTATTGTCTGCAGCAGCTTTTTTATCTTCATCTTTCTGCGCATCTTTGAATTCCTTCATGCCTTTTCCCAGGCCGCGCATCAGCTCGGGTATTTTTCTACCACCAAAGAGCAGTAACACAATAATGGCGATGATGATAATTTCGGGTGGACCGATCATGGCTGTTATGAATGCTGTAGTCATGGTTTATCTTGTTTTAAAGTACCTTGAGGCAAAGGTATGAAAATATTATTACATTATTTATTTTGAGAAATTCAATTATTTTATTGCTGCCGTGCAATCCAGTCGGCGGGGTTCAGTTTATTGTTACCATGCCATACTTCGAGGTGAACCATGGTGCGTGATTCTCTCCGGTCGGTAGCCACGAGTCCGATATCCTGCCGGGCATTTATCTTTTGTCCGTTTACTACATAAACCTCAGCGAGGTTTGCATATACTGAAAGGTATTCGCCATGGCGTATGATCACTACATTATTGGCACCTGCAATATTAAAAATCCGTGTTACGGTCCCGTCAAAAATTGCCCGTGCCCTGCTTCCTTCGGTAGTGGAAATATCGATACCGTTGTTGGCGATCTTAATGTTAGGCAGTACAGGATGGGGTTGTTCTCCGAAGTGACCCGTAATAATACCACGTTCCAGCGGCCATGGAAGTCTTCCTTTATTTTCGGCAAACCTGTCAGAAATGATCCGGTCTTCGGGAGTCAGCATGAAAGCTTCTGTCGGTGACCTGCCCTCTGCACGGGCTGCTTCGGCAGCCCTGCGGCGCTCCTCTGCAATAACTCTTTCAATGGCTTGCTGAAGTTCACGGGCGGCTCTTTCCTGATTCTTGATCTGTTCCCTGATCTCTGATTCCTTTGTGCGCAGTTGCTGCACATTGCGGTTTTGTGCCTGCCGTTCCTGCTGAAGGTTCTCAATCTCCTGCCGCTGTTCAGCAAGGAGTTGTTGTTGTTCTTCTTTTTGCTGTTCCAGCCCGGCGATGGTTTCCTCAAGCTTTGCCCGGGTTTCTTCTATTTTTTCAGCCTGTAACTGCCGGTGCCTTGTAAGCTGCTGCAGATATTTCATGCGCAGATAGGCCTGGTTGAAATCGCGGCTGGCAAATATAAACATGATGCGCTGGTAGGCATTCCGGTTTTTCCAGGCGTAGTATATCATGTTGGCATAGGATTCGCGCAAAGCATCCAGCTCTTCACGCAGTTCATCCACCTCAATCTCAATTCTGCGGATTCGCTGCGAAATAGTATTGATTTCATTATTTATGGTACTGATGAGATTTTCGCGCGAACCGATGCGGTTATTGATCATCACCAACTGGTTGATATTGAGCTCGGCGGTTGATCTTGTTTCCTGAAGCATCTGGTTCAGGAGTGTTATTTCCTGCTCAATACGGCGTTTGTTTCTTTCCAGTTCGCTCCGGTCCTGTGCTTTCATTATTAAGGGTTGCAGCACAATTAACAGCAACAGGAAAAATATCCTGAAATGCATTAAACGGAATATTTCTGAAAAACACCTGCTTAGCATGATCAGTTTTTGATTGGTTTAATCAGTAAGGTAAATGGGCGTGTATCTTGAAGGAACGGAAAACTGCATCCGCTGGGGTTCATTGAGTGTAATACGGCTGTATTTCATTTCAAGTTTCGATATGTTTCTTTCATCAGAAAACTGAATTTCCAGTTCAGAGGGTATCCATCGTCCTTCCACATTCTCCCAGTTTTTGTAATCGGCCCGCAAAGCCCTTCCTGAATTCTCATCGAGTATTGTGTTGGACCGTATCCTCAGATGCTCGGGTTCGAGAATGATTGCCTGGTTGATCGGATTACCCACTCCACCGTTTCGCATGCGCCGGGCTGCATGAAGCCTGAGTATTTCTTCTTCCAGCATCAATGTAAACTGATCATTACGGAAATGGGGGAAATCATTTCCCATGAAAAGTGCCTGCAACATATAAAAATCAACATCCGTGCTAAACATACGGTTTAGTATGTTTATGTCGCCGAGGTAGTAGGTAGATTCAAGACGGTTAACAATTTTAACACTGTCGGGAGTAACCAGGGCGCGCGCTACTTCAATACCCAGGAGAGGTGCAATGGAAACATAAATGGCCTGATCTTTTTGTATACGCAATGATCCGCTGATATTTTGGGAGCGACCTTCCCAGTTGGCTATTCCCGAGAAGCGTGCGCTCATCCACTGATATTCTGGCTGATTTTCTTCAATGCGTTGAAGAACTTTTTCAGTTGATAAACGGGGAGCTCTTTTCGGAGAAAGGATTCCCGGGCCCTTACATCCGGCAAGGATAATAAGCATCAGAATTATAAGTTTGCTTTTATTGAGACGAAATTTTTTGTGATTGCTCATTCGAAAATAATTTGATTGATTGGCGAAATATTTTACTCTATAACGCAATTTCCGTAGAATCATTCTCTTATCCCTTGAAACTTTTTATTTCTGCGTCGGGATTACATTTGGATCAGATTCATTCATAAAGTTTTTTGTCGTTGATCTTTTTTTCCAGAAATTCAGATCCCTGTTCAAATATATCGTCTTGTGCGGCTTCAAGGGCTTTTTTCCAGTATGTAACGGCTTCTTCTTTTTCTCCCAGTTTGTAAAGCACATCACCGTAATGCTCAAGAACAGTCGGGCTGGGCGCATCAGTAAATTCAATTGATTTTTGTATCCACTTTTTTGCTTCTGAATAATTTCCCATCTTATAGTTTATCCAGCCATAGGTATCGAGGAAAGCAGAGTTTTCGGGTTGCTGCTCAACAGCAAGTGCCGACAATTCAAGGGCTTCTTCCAGGCGGATATTCCGGAGTGACAGGTAGTAGCTGTAATTATTCAGCAGCAGAGGCTCGTCGGGCTCAATTTCCAGGGCTTCCAGGTATGCACGGTCAGATGCATCATGATCACCCATCCGGTGATAAGCATCTCCGATCAGGCTCAGAAAATCCACGCGAAACTCAGGATCGGCCACAGAAAGATCGCTGCCCATACGCAGGGCACTTATAGCTTCCCCGTATTTTTCTTTTTGAAAATTTGCCAGTCCATTGAAGAAATATAACACGGGTTGTTCAAAAAAGTATTGCAATGCTTCCTCTGAAGCATCAAGCATGCTGTCGTAATCCTGGAGGCTTGAATCGATAAGCAGGGTTTGCTGCCAGAACCTCAGCTCGGAAGGTTCCAGTCGGGCAGCGCGATAGAAATAATCCCGGGCTTCTTCCAGTCGTTCTTCCCTGTAAAGGAAGTCACCGTAAATGGCATTAACCTCTGCTTCGTCGGGGTGTTGTTCAATAGTGATATCCAGCAACTGCCACGCTTGTTCAAGGTAAGTTGTGTCTTCTTCGCTCATCATGTAATAGGAAAACAGTATCCGGCCTTTGCCTTCCACGCTGAACTGCTCACTTTGAAAGGCTATTTTCAGTTGCTGAAAAGAGTTTTCATCATCGCCTCTTTCGCGATAATAATCAGCCAGCAGCAACCGGGCCATAGCATTTTCGGGTTGTACCTCCAGCATGCGCTGGTAAATTTCGAAAGCTTTCTCTTCCTGACCATTTTTTGAATACAGATCTGCCAGTACCTCCAGATAAACCGGTTCTTCAGGGAAGAAGTTAACCAGGCGTTCAGCCTCGGCAATGGCATCTTCGTTCCGGCCCATCTCCATCAGGATTTGTTGTTTCTGCATAGAAAGTTCATTATTGAAGCCACTGATGGTTTCTATGTGATCAATGGTTTCAATGGCTTCTTCAAAGCGTTCGGTATACAAAAGCGTGCTTAAATAGCTGATTTGAATATTCAGATCGTTGGAATATGTTTTGGCCAGCCCGCGTTGCACCTCGAGCCCCTTTTCATTTTTTTGCTGCATGAAATAAATATCGGCCAACAGCAACTGATAATAAACATTCCCGGGCTCTATACGTAAGGCTTTCTTAATGAAGTTTTCAGCATCCGGCATATGACCCTGCTGGGCATGCAGTTTCGATAATTCATAGGCGGCAGCTGAGTTAAGAGGATCACGCTCCAGGGCTTCGGCATACAATACGATGGCATTGGTGGCATTGCCCAGCATTTTTTGTTTTCCTCCATCAATCATCAGCGCAGTGCTTTCCAGTTGCTTTATCTGACCCACAGGCTCAGGGAGTTCATCAACGGTAGCCTCTTCTGCAATCTTTTTCTGTCCTGTACATCCCCAAAAAAGCGGAATTGTCAGTAGTGAAAACAATATGATGTTTAGAAAATTAAATTTCATCTGATTATAATTTGATTAAACAGGTCAGATTCCAGCCTGCCTTCTGGCAAGGAACTTGCACTATCTTACTTAAGGGTTCATGGGTGTTCATGCATGTTTCATAAATAATGCGTAAGCTATAAAGTTACAAAAACTTCAGCTCTTTATTTGAGAGTAATCACCCAGGCTCAGTTCTATTGCTTTGCCTTCCCATGTGGCATTGTTGCCCACCATGGTATTATCCAGAACAGCAAATTTAATATTTGAATTTTCACCTATAATGCTGTTGGTAATTACTGAGTTTTCAATACTGCTGTTTTTCCCCAGCGAAACATAGGGTCCTACAATGGCATTTTTAATTTTTACATTTTCACCGATATACGATGGTTGAATAATAACTGCATTACGGGTATCGGTATTATGCGGTGTGGTAAGTTCTTTTTCAAAACCCAGAACTTTTCTGTTTGTTTCCACGGTGGCATTTTTGTTTCCACAGTCCATCCACTCGGCCACATCGCCGGTAATGAATTTTGTACCTTTCTGACGCATGTTTTCCAGTGCATCGGTCAGCTGGTACTCACCGCTTTTCACAATATTATCATCAACCAGGTACTGAAGTTCATCCCTAAGGAACTCGCCGTTTTTGAAGTAATAAATTCCTATGATGGCCTGATCAGACACAAAAGTTGATGGTTTTTCCACAAACCCTGTTATAAAACCATTTGTGTCAGTTTTTACTACACCAAAAGCGCTTGGGTCTTCAACCCTGCGAGTCCATATGATACCATCCTGCTTTTCATCGAGAACAAAGTCGGCACGAAACAGGGTATCGGCAAAGGCCTGATGAGCGAAGAGCAGTTGGAACGTGTCCATCTGCACATGC
>CAYXIT010000125.1:0-9574 GCA_964465275.1 uncultured Bacteroidales bacterium
CGCAGATGGTACTGGGGTAACACCCGGGAGAGTATGTCGTCGCCGGATTTTATAAAGCCTCTATCCGAAAAGGGTAGGGGCTTTTTTATTTTGCAAAAAGTTGTCAAATTACATAATATCCCACATTGAAAAGAAAAGCCCTGCAAAAAAATGCAGAGCTTTTTCAAAAACAAAAACAACATAAGGGAAAAACAGCTTATTTTGTGGGTATCATTTCTGTTAGAGGCATTTTCTGGCTTAGCATTGAATCGATCTCCGGTTCTTCAATTTCTTTTTCCGGCTTAATAAAGTAACTGATGTCGAATGGGGATTCCTTTTCAGTTTTATTTTCTCTATTCTTAATGCTAACAATTACCCTGGTGTTAAAATCTAAATCTTCATCAAAAATTTTTTCACCATTAAATATCAATTCAAGCTTAAACTCTTTGCAGGTAGTTTGCTGATCTTTAACGTCTGGCAAACCGGCAGAAAGCTGAAGGTAAAGCATGCATAAAGCGAAAAGGATGGCGATGGGTTTAAAATTTGTTTTCATGGCACGGGCGTTTTATTATATGGACTCTTGTGTTTTAACATGGAAAAAAGCTATCTGCAGATTTTTATGTTTAAGACGGACTGAACAGATGAAAAGTTACAGGTTTTATCACATGCAAGTTGAATCTTTTTCCTAATTTTGATCAAACTTCCAAAATAAAAAATACCGAATCTCAGATCATTATTGAAGTGACAGACAAATTCACACAACACATTCTTAGAAATAAGTTATTCCATCCTCATGAAAAAATCCTTCTTGCTGTTAGTGGAGGTATGGATTCAGTAGTAATGGCACATCTTTTTAACGCTGCTGATTATCATTTTGATATTGCGCACTGCAATTTTAAATTGAGAGGTAGTGGTTCTGATCAGGATGAAGTTTTTGTGCGTGATCTGGCTTCGCGATTGGGAAAAGAATTTTTTACCCAATCGTTCGACACCAAGACTTTTGCAAAGGAAAAGAGTGTTAGTATCCAGATGGCAGCCCGTGAATTAAGGTATGCATGGCTTGAAAGTATCAGAGAACAGCAAGGTTTTGATTGGATCGCAACTGCGCATCAAAGCGATGATAATACAGAAACAATATTGTACAATCTGGTCAGGGGAACAGGACTAAAGGGTTTGCAAGGTATTCCGTTGAAGAATGGAAAAATTATCCGGCCCTTACTGAACTTTAGTCGTGAAGAAATTGAGTGGTTTGTAAAAAATAATTCTCTGGAATATCGCGAAGATCTGTCTAACCGGGAGGATAAGTATATCAGGAATAAGATCAGGAATAAGATCGTACCACTGTTGAAAGAAATTAATCCATCCTTAAATAAATCCTTTCAGGAATTATCCCAGATCTCAACTAAAACTTACGGTCTTCTGGAATATTTTGTCCAAAGGGATTTTAAAAATAATGTATATGAAAAAGATGGGAAAATCTATATCCCTGTGAAATTTTTACTTCAATATCCTGAGAGAGAAATTATCATTTATGAATTACTTAAAGACTTTGGATTTCAATCACCCGAAATTGAAGATATTGCTTTGAGTCTTGAAAAACACCCTGGTAAGTTATTCTTCTCAAAAGATCATGTATGCCTGAAAGACAGGGATCATCTTATCATTTCCCGTAAGGCAAGTGATGAAAAGAAAGAGATTCTTATCCATTCCGATCAGAAAGAAACTTGGTTTTCAGATTGGTTAATCAGGATGAGAATTGTTGACATTGAAGATATTACTGATTTTAGAGCGGATTCAAATATTGCATATCTGGATTTTTCGTTGTTGAAATTTCCGTTGAAACTGAGAAATCCGGAAGATGGAGATTTTTTTATTCCCTTTGGCATGTCAGGAAAAAAGAAGATCAGCGACTTTTTAACTGATTTAAAGATTCCCAGAACAGAGAAAAAAAATATCTGGTTGTTGACATCGGACGATAGAATTGCCTGGGTTGTTGGATTGAGAATTGACAACCGTTACAGAGTGAAAAAGACAACGAAGAATGTATTGGAAATAAAATTATTGGATCAATCCAAATGATTGTTTTAATTTTGCACCCTGATTAGATTTCATGCATATCAATGATTACATATTTTTAAGACTATTCATTCAAACTAAACCCATTACAAATCGTTGCTTTAGAGATATTACAAAAAAACAGCTATGACACATTTTTTTAAAAAGATTTTTGCAGTCGGAATTTTGGTTTTATTGTCTGTAAGTATGAATGTGCAGGCGCAAATACTGGAGCCTGTAAAATGGAGTTTTTCACAGGAAAAGATATCCGAAAACACCTATGATATAAAATTTACGGCACAAATTGATGCCGGCTGGTCAATTTACGGAATGGATATTGCTCCCGGAGGACCTATACCTACTACTTTTGAATTTAATGAACCCAAAGGATATCGTTTCGTTAGCGAAATGCAGTCTCCCAAAGCCGAAGTTAAGTTTGATCCGAACTTTGATATGGAATTGTCCATGTTCAGCGATCGGGAAGTTACTTTCAAACGCACAGTAGAGGTTTTAACTGAAAGTCCTGTTAAGGTGACAGGAGAGTTGATGTTTATGAGTTGTGATGCAACATCATGCCTTCCACCCGATTATATAGATTTTTCATTTAATTTGCCCGGCCGGGAAAGTACTGTAGCGCAACCTGAAATTCCGGTTGTTGACATACAGGATGAAACTGAAAGGGATGATTCAGATGCGCAGGAACTAATGGATGATGAACCTGCAGAAGAATTAGAAGAAGATGAAACAGAAACAGAAACAGAAACACAAATTTATACACCGGAATCAGATGATGAAACGGGACGATCCTTCTGGGGCATGTTTATTACCGGGATATTGGGTGGGTTACTTGCTTTGCTTACTCCTTGCGTATTTCCAATGATTCCGCTTACAGTAAGTTTCTTTTTACGCAATTCTGATAATCGTGCAAGAGCTGTTCGCGATGCTTTGTTTTACGGGTTCACGATTGTTTTCAGTTATGTAGTTCTGGGGCTGGCTATCAGTATGATATTTGGGGCCGATACTTTGAATGCACTTGCAACCAGCCCGGGTTTTAACCTTTTCTTCTTTGCCCTTCTGGTATTTTTTGCAGCATCATTCTTTGGCGCCTTTGAGCTTACCATGCCTGCAAGCTGGTCAACAGCTCTTGACAGCAAAGCTGATAAAACAGGAGGTTTATTGGGTGTTATTTTAATGGGATTCACTTTTGTACTGGTTTCATTTTCATGCACCGGCCCCATTGTAGGCACCTTACTTGTAGATGCAGCAACCGGCGGTAATGTTTTTGGCCCTGCCATCGGAATGCTGGGTTTCAGCCTTTCACTGGCAATTCCGTTCAGCTTATTTGCTGTTTTCCCCACTGCCCTGAAATCACTTCCAAAATCAGGCGGATGGATGAATGCAGTAAAGGTTGTACTTGGATTTATAGTTCTTGGCTTTTCACTTAAGTTTTTATCCACTGCCGATGCAGTTGCCCAGTGGGGAATACTTGATCGGGAAGTATTTATTGTATTGTGGATAGCTATATCACTTCTATTAGGACTTTACCTGATAGGAAAGATCAAATTTGCCCATGACAGCGATCTTAAATATTTGAGTGTTCCCCGACTGGTACTGGCTATTGTTGCTTTTGCCTTTGTATTTTATCTCTTACCCGGATTATGGGGAGCACCCCTGAGAGCCGTAAGTTCATTCCTGCCTTCTCCTGCTACCCAGGATTTTGACCTGAGCCGTGGAGTTGCCTTGACAGCGCCTGCTGCAGGTTCTGATATTTATGTGGGTGAAAGTGTAAAAGAGGGCCCACATGGATTAATGGCCTTTACAGACTATGAAGAAGGTATGGCCGCTGCACGCAAAGCAGGAAAACCTGTATTTTTGGATTTTACCGGTTTGGGATGCGCCAATTGCCGTAAAATGGAAGCCAATGTATGGTCTGATCCACAGGTATTGCAAAGACTTGCCAATGATTTTGTAAAGATCTCTCTCTTCGTTGATGATCGCACGGCATTACCTGAAGATCAGCAGTTTGTATCTTCTGTGCTTGGCAGGGAACGGACTATCAGAACTGTGGGACAAAAGTGGAGCGTTTTTCAGGCTGAACGGTACAATATGAACACCCAGCCTTATTATGTAATTCTGAATCACGATGAAGATATGCTGGCTCCTCCCAGAGGTTATGATTTAAATATAGAAAAGTATATTGAATTTCTGGAAGAGGGGAAAAGTAATTTTAAGTAATTATTTTTAACATAAGTATATGCAAAAGGTCGTCCACAAATTTTTTGTAGACGACCTTTTTAGGTTTATAAATCCAGTGCGACTGAATTTATGACACATTCAATGAATATACTACTTTTTCATCAGCTCATACTGAAATATTTTTTCCTCATCCCTTCCGGTTACATACATTATTGATTCATCAGAACTGAAGCTTAGACCTCGTCCCTGGCTTGTTTCGTTGCTTACATCAAAAGTATCGAAGAAAGAGGCTGTTGAAATATTCCAGGGTTCGGAAAGGTTGAAGTGAAGGATCTCATCTCTGCCGGTATCCATCAGCATCATTATGCTACCCTTCTTAAGGAATTCAATTCCTCTCACTTCTTTCTGGATATCACTGATATCAAGGGTATAGGTCAGGGTTCCGGTATTCACATCCCAGGGTATGGTGAGACTATATTCATAAACGGCACCTGCATTCCGGTCGTCAATAAACAAAATGCTGCCATCTGGTTTAAAGTCGATGTCGTGTCCGCGCTGTAAAAACTGGCTCAGGTCGTGATTGGTTCCTTCAGAACGGGAAGTGATATCCCAGGGGGTTGCCAGGTTAAATGACCAGATGCTTGTGCGGTCAAAAACCCACATCATCTTCCCGTCTTCCCTGAAATAAAGACCATGCTGGTTTTCACCGGGTAAGTTTATTTCGTGTAGAAATTCGGCAGTATTGATCTGCCAGGGTTCGCTTAGCTTATAAGCTGCAACGTTGTCGGTATCCCTTCCTGTAATAAAAACAACAGTACCATCCGGTTTCCAGAATGTAGCGCGGGCATTCTCGGTTTCGTTTGAGATATCGAGAAATTTTCCTGAATAAGCAAAATCTGTTAGAAAATATTCAGTTGATTGATCTGGTGCCTGAGACTGGTTGGTCTTCTGTGATTTGCAACCGGAGATCAGGATCAGATTGCCCAATAATAAGAAAAAGAGAAGTCTTGAGAAAATTATTTTTTTCATTACTTTCTTAATTCATTAATTGCCACCCAGGCCATTAAACCCATTCCGGTTTCCAGTGCAGTTTCATCAATGTTGAAGGCGGATGTGTGTACATTGGATGTGATGCCTTTGTTTCTATTTCCGGTGCCAAGGCGATAAAAACATGCCGGCAGATGATGCGAGTAAAAAGCAAAATCTTCTGCGGTCATGGCAAGGTCAAGATCAACGATGTTTTCCTTACCCAGATAGTTTGATGCATATTCGTGGAAGTGGCTACTCAGGTGTTCATCATTCTTTAAGAATGGATATCCTTCTTTGATTTCCACTTCGCAATTTCCACCCATGCTAACGGCAACACCTTGTGCTATCTGCCTGATCTTTTCATGTGCTTCTGACCGCCATTTTTCACTGAAAGTACGGAAGGTGCCGTCCAGTCTTACTTCATCCGGGATTACATTCATTCTGCCATCACCAAAAATTCGTCCAAATGAAAGGACAGCAGGAATCCATGGAGTACCGTTACGGCTTACTATTTGTTGCAATGCCACCACAATATGGGAAGCTATCAGTACCGGATCGATTGTGAGATGGGGAGCAGCAGCATGTCCGCCTTTTCCTTTCACAGTAAGATATACCTCATCGGTGGATGCCATGTACATTCCGCTTCTTATTCCTACCTTGCCCGCTTCTATCTGAGGGGCAACATGCTGTCCGAAAATAGATTGCGGAGCAGGGTTTTCAAGCACTCCTTCGCCAATCATCAGGCTGGCACCACCGGGATAGCTTTCCTCCGAAGGCTGGAAGATCAGCTTTACGGTTCCACCCCAATGCTCACGTATATTCTGTAATATTTTAGCCGTACCCAGCAGTGATGCCATATGCACGTCATGACCGCAGGCATGCATAACTCCGGGATTAACTGATTTGTAGGACACATCATTGGCTTCTTCAATGGGAAGTGCATCCATGTCGGCCCGCAGCGCAATCACTTGTTCTCCACTCTGTTCTCCATGAATTTGGGCCACAATACCGGTTTTTGCAATGCCCGATTGATAAGAAATTCCAAAAGCATCCAGCTTGTCCATAATAAACTTCGCCGTTTGATGCTCCTGCATAGAAAGCTCGGGATGCTGATGCAGATAATGTCGGATTTTCTGCACTTCAGCAAAATATTCCGAAGCCAACCGTTTTATTTTCTCTTTCAAATCCATTCCCATTTTCTTACTTTCCAAATTTCAATCTAAAAGTAACGCATTAAAAAGCAACTTATAAGTTACGGCCGTTGATGACCTGAATTGCGGATTAAACGATGACAAAATAATCTGTCCTTTACCTTTCTGCACCCACACCAGTGCTGCTTCCTTCTTTAACAGGTCTTCCTTTTCGGCGTAACCGCTCATCAGGATATTGTCTTCTGCAAAGGTGGCAATCACCCGCCTGTCCATGTCAAAATAAGGAATACTGGTGCGGAAAACGGGTGCACCACGATGAAATACTCCGATCTGAGATGGCATGCCCCATGTGAGGGGGTGATTCTGCCTGAGGTTGATTCTGAGCAATGATCCGGGGATATACAACCCTTGTGATGCCAGTTCCTTTTCAATATTGTTTACCGGCAGCATAAATTCTTCTTTACTATCATTCTCCCCAGTAGAAATAACTCCCGTAAACAAATCCGTTGCCGGCCCCCATGCCATAACTTTTCCACCATTGTTGATGAACTGAATCAGGTTCTCAAATCCTTTTTTCTCCATTCCCTTTGAGTATTCGGGGGGATAACGTGATGGAAATGCCTGGCCCCCCCTTTCCATTTTACCTGTCATATATACTGATTTCGGACGGTCGGTGAAAATGAGAATGTCAAAATCACGCTGCAGGTTAACTGTTTGCAGTTCATCGGGTCTGAGAACTGTGTAAGCAATGCCATATTGGTCGAATATGAAACGTGTCCAGCCCCCGTCCATATCATGAAACCATGTTTCCACCAGTCCGACTCGAGGAGATTTCATTTTTTCGGTATTTACTTCAGGTTTTTCCCTGATATATTCCGGGCTTACCAGCAGTTCCTGCTCCACACCGCTGTATTTTCTGGTCACCGGAATTAGAAAACTTCCCGCCGGAAACTCTTTTCCATTCACAGAAAATGCTTCCCGGGTGCGTTCAACGTTTATACCTTCTTTCAAGGCATGAAATGCAGCTTTGAAGCTTTCATTGTGAGCCGATGAGAATATAGCCCAGTTGCGAACCTCGGTGGTCAGATCTTTCATCGTAAAAGGAATTCTGATCTGCTCAAGCTTTTCGTCGAGCCCGGTAACCGGAGTGTTGATCTCAACAGCGTCCACACCTCGATGCAAAGGCAAAGACCATGATGTAATATCATAGGGACGGATAAGTTCCCCATTGGGAGTGTAATGCCTCGCAGGAAATTTCTGAGCTTCCAGAACTTCTTTGATGAAAGCACGATAGGGCTGAGCAAGAGGGATCACCACATCCCCGGCCCTGAAATTCCTGTCGTTCCATTCGATGTTTTCAGTAAGTCTGTAAGAATTCACACCATGCATATCCAGCAGATTAACCAGTACTGCCATTTCGCTCAGATCATGCTGCTTTTGCGGAAGAATATAATAATAAGGTGCTTCTTCTTTTCCTCTTTGAATCTCTCTGCGGCTCACATCATTTCTGAACTGCAGGATCTCATTTTTATGAATTGCAGAAGTATGCAGATAGGATAGTGTATTCTCAAACTCATATTGCAGGATATCTGATAATCTCCACCAGCCGCCTTCCCACGGTTTGGGTAGGTTAATGCTGATGGCGTATTCACCCAGTCCTTTTCCAATGGTTCGAAGTTCGCTCGGTTCAATATAAATGGGAGTAGCAATATTTACACTTGCTGCTTCCGAAAGCATCCCAATAACTCCTTTCCATATGGATGTTGTGGTTGCCCCTGGCCAGTAATCATCAAAAAGATAATTGACAGAAATTCCATGAAGTTCGGCATCGGTCATTTCAGTAAGTGTTCGCGACCCGTATACGCGCATCCAATTCCAGATCCCTGCATCCACATTCTCTGCAATGGGGTCATGGGGCGGAGAAATATAAAAGCGAGGACCACCGGATCCCATTTGATGTCTCTCTACCATGGCCTGTGGGAACCATTTTGTAGAATAGGTTTCTGCAACCACCTGGTTTTCACTTTGAGTAAGAGTAACAAAATCACGATTGATGTTATGACCCACATATTTATGATAAACACCCGGCATATTGCTTGTTTCAAGCATAGTGCCCTTATGTTTGTTGTAATGTTCCACGATCATATTCATGCCATCAGGATTGTGGGGCAGGAACATGGCTACTGTATTTTCCAGAATTTTATTTCTGCGGAGATCGTCTCCGGCAATAAGTTCATAAACGATAAGGGGTAAAGCCTGAGCTGGTCCAACCTCATTGGCATGCATACTTAGTGCAGATAAGAAAAAAACCTTACCTTCTTCAAATAACTCATCTCTGCTTGTTCCTTCCGGTATATCATTCATGGCAAGCTGCCGGTTGATCTCGCGCAAATTTTCGAGGTTTGCAATATTTTCAGCTGATGATACAAAAATGTTGTACATGGGCCTACCGAGTTCAGTTTTTCCAGCCTCTTCAATATGTACCATGGGTGAATTATCAGCTAGTTTCTGCATATAGCTGATGAGGTCTTCATACAAAAACATCATTCGGTCATCACCGGGGGTAAAACCGAAATGTTCTTTGGGAGTGGGAATCTGAGCCGTTGAATGGGCAGTAACGAATAAAAAGGCCAGTAAAATAGCCATCAGTTTTGGGAAAGTCATATTTCTTATCATGGTTTTTGATTTTTAAAGGGCTAAAAGTAAGAAAAATAATGAAACATTGAAATGAAGTTGTGAGAAGTCAGGGAATCCAGGCTTAACCTGGATAGTGGAAACAGGTCTAAATTATTTTGGAAATTAATTTGCCATAACAAATGAAATAACTATTTTTGCACACTCAAAAAAGGAAGGTTAATAAAGTTCATTGAATCCTTGCCACGGAGAGGTGGGTGAGTGGCTGAAACCAGTCCCGTATGTACGGGACTAAACTGCCTAACTCCCTCACTTTCAAAGTGAAGTTCTTTCAAATAAGCATATAATCCACGGAGAGGTGGGTGAGTGGCTGAAACCAGCAGTTTGCTAAACTGCCGTAGGAGTAATCCTACCGGGGGTTCGAATCCCCCTCTCTCCGCCATCCAATATTCGGGGTGTAGCGTAGCCCGGTTAGCGCGCCTGCTTTGGGAGCAGGAGGTCGCAAGTTCGAATCTTGCCACCCCGACAAT
>CAYXIT010000126.1:0-649 GCA_964465275.1 uncultured Bacteroidales bacterium
GATAATTGCTTCTGACTGCACGGCGGAAAAAGGCTTCAGCTCTGCGATAATCATTCATATATTTATAACACAATGCCTGCTGATATAAAATACGTACTCCTTCCCTTCTGTCTTTTCGCCTTACTCTTCTGTAAGAACGGCTGTATAAATCAACAGCTTCGCTGTACTGACGCAATTCAAAAGCCTTATCAGCTTTCTCAAGACGACGGCTTTGGGCCTCGGCTGACTCAGGAAATAAAACAATAAAAAGGGAAGCAAGTAGAAGGAAGAGTATTTTCTTCATAAAGAATGTGGAAGTATTTTGAAAACAGGTTAATATTCTCTTTATAAAACGAACTTCTAATACTAAAGTAAACGAAAATGATTTATCAAAATTGCAACCGATGATCAGCAGTTTTATTTTTCTTTTTCAGCCTGGTTGTTTTCATCTTCACTGCTGGAATCATCCGGTTCTTCATCCTTTATCTGATTATATGGATAAGGAAGCTCTTCTTCCTGTTGAGTTTGCTGATTATCATCCGGTTTTTCTTCAGTTTTGCTTTTACCTGCAGTGCTCTCAGAAGGGTTTATTTCAGCAGCTTTATTAAGTCCTTTGCTAAAGCCTTCTATATCCTCTTTTACCTTTTTTACCGGATTCTCAATTTCATCG
>CAYXIT010000126.1:659-3979 GCA_964465275.1 uncultured Bacteroidales bacterium
CAGAGTATCGGTTTATTTCTGTATTGATATCCTTCTGAACTTTTTTTATTTCATTTATTCCTTTGCCAAGCGCTTTGGCAATTTCGGGTATTCTTTTCGGACCAAAAAAGATCAGTATAAGTAAAACAATGACAAATATTTCACCGCCACTGATGCCAAATAATAATATGGAAAAAACCGGGATATTCATATAATAAAATTACTAGGCAAATTTAAAACAAAGCAACCAATAAACCTGCATTACAGGAAATTTTTTGGTCATATTTATAAACAAGGAAGGCTGCAACTTTTCAGAAGCAGCCTCCACCGGAGTAATTGATATTCTTTTTGTTTTATTATTTCCGTTTCTTATTTTTCCTGCGCGTGATAAGATCATAAGCAATAGGAGTAGCATTGAACAGTGATGAATACGTACCAATGGCAATACCCATCATAAGAGCAAATGCAAAACCACGAATAACCTCACCACCAAACAGGAATATGACCAGCAATACGGCAAGTGTGGTACCTGATGTATTGAATGTTCTTGATAGTGTTGCATTCAATGCATTGTTAATGTTAGTTTTCAGATCACGTTTGGGATAAAGTGTATTGTTTTCCCTGATACGGTCAAATATAATTACGGTGTCGTTAACTGAATAACCGATAATTGTTAGTATTGCTGCAATAAATGTCTGATCAATCTCCATAGTCCAGGGCACAACGTTGTAAAGTAAGGAATAAAGTGAGATAACTATTAATGAGTCGTGCGCAAGTGTTACCAGACCACCAACACCAAACTGCCATTTTCTAAATCTGGCAGCAATATACATGAAGATGATGATTAGAGCAATTGATACACTTAAAACAGCACCTCGCTGTATATCGGCAGCCACTGTAGGTCCTACTTTTTGTGAACTCATACGACCAATGATCTTATCTTCGTCAGAAATGAATTCAGAATAGGTTATTGGTGTATCAAAAAATTCATTTATGCCTTCAAAAAGCCTTCTTTCAGCGAGTGAATCAGCTGTATTTGAGTCATCATCGATTAGGTAAGTTGTTGTAATTTTCACCTGGTTAGAGGGGCCAAAAGTTTTTACTTCCGGAGCTTCACCCAGCTCATCAATGAGGGCAGCACGCAAATCCACAGTATTGATGTTCTGGTCAAATCTTACCACATAGGAACGACCACCGGAAAAGTCAACGCCATAGCTTAACCCCCTGACAACCAGAGATCCTAAACCAATTATTATAACGATTGCTGACAGCAAATAGAACTTCTTCCGAACTCCTATGAAATCAAAGTTTACTTTGGTAAGAACATCTTTAGATATTTTGGAGTCAAAGTTAATAGCAATATTTTTTTCAATCCAGAAGCTAAATATCAGTCTTGAGAGGAAAATCGCTGTAAACAATGATGAAAGAATACCAATGATAAGGGTTGTGGCAAAACCCTGCACTGGTCCTGAACCAAATATGTAAAGAACAACACCTGTGAGCAAAGTGGTAACATTACCGTCAATAATGGCAGAATAAGCATTTTTATAACCGTCGGAAATGGCAAGTTTCTGTCCCTTACCGGCTCTTAACTCTTCAAGGATACGCTCATAAATAATTACATTGGCATCCACTGCCATACCAAGGGTAAGCACAATACCTGCGATCCCGGGTAAAGTTAATACCGCACCCAATGAAGCAAGTACCCCGAAGATAAAAAAGATATTGGTTACCAGGGCAAGGTCGGAAACAATACCGGCCCGGTTATAATATACGGCCATATATATCAGCACTATAAAAAATGCTATCAGGAATGAGATAAGACCGCTGGATATAGCCTCTCTACCCAATGATGGTCCAACAATATTTTCTTCAACAATTCTTGCAGAGGCAGGTAAAGAACCGGCCCTTAGAATATTAGCCAGGTCTTGTGCTTCGGCAACAGTGAAATTACCGGTAATTGAAGACCGACCTCCTGATATCTCACCCTGTACAGTTGGAAATGAATACACATAGTCGTCAAGAACAATAGCAATAGATTTACCTACATTGGCTGCTGTAAGCCTTCTCCACTCACGTGCACCTTCGCTGTTCATGGTCATAGAGATCTCGGCAGCACCTGATGAAGGATTAAAATCCTGACGGGCATCTACAATAACATCGCCTGTTAAGGGAGCTTCACCACGGGTGGGTACTTTGATAGCAATAAGTTGCAGCACATTTTCAGCGCGGCCCTGTGGTTTAACTGTCCATAGAAGTTTTAACTCCCTTGGGAATAAGCTTCTTACATTTGGCTGACGAAGCATATTGTTTATCCGTGCAGTATCAGCAATAGCAGCGCTTCCCACCATAGGTCCATTACCCAGGAAGGGTTGATTTGTTTGTGGATCGAGAACAATGTTCATATTAAGAGCGGCAAACAAAGGATTTTGTCTTGCCATATCAGAATCCATACTCAGCTCTTCATCAACATCTGTACCGAGCAGTTCAAGCAATTCATCGTCCATTTCTTCATCCTGCTCAGGTGATTCGGCAAGTAGTTCTTCCAGCTCATCTGTTTCTTCAACAACCGGTTCTTCCACTTCAGGTTCTTCAATGATTTCTTCCGCAACTTCAACGGGTTCGGGAGTTGTTTCTCTCAACATTTCATTGGCTTCAGCAAAAAAAGGATAAAGTTCCGAGAATTCGAATGTTTCCCAGAATTCGAGTCGGGCAGTACCCTGCAGCAATCTTCTGACCCTGTCCTGTTCTTTTATACCGGGCAATTCAACCAGGATACGTCCGGAAGTTTGCAGCTTTTGAATATTGGGCTGTGCTACACCAAAACGGTCAATACGTGTACGTAAGATCTGGAATGAACGATCGATAGCATCATTAACTTCATTTTGAAGCACTGTCAAAACTTCCTCATTAGTTGAACTGAAGTTTATCCTGTCGCGCATTTCAGGAGATGCGAAAATAGCAGCAAGACTTGCATTGGGATCTGCCTCCTGGAATGCTCTTCCGAATAGATTTACAAAATCTTCGCGGCTGCCGCGTTGAGCCTGGATAGCATTTTCCATAGCCAGTTGAAAGGTTGGATCCTGGCTGTTTCCTGACAGTGCACGTATAATTTCAGGTACTGAAATTTCAAGGGTTACATTCATACCACCACGAAGGTCAAGACCAAGGTTAATCTCGCGTTCTTTCACCTCCTGGTAAGTATATTTTCTGATACCCAGATTAAAAACTACTTCTCCTTTCATAGAATCCAGGTAGAAGCGTTCATAAATACCGGCAAGGGAATCCATTACAACCATCTCAACAAGTTCATCTCCAGCAGCCAGATCCCTGGCAACAGA
>CAYXIT010000126.1:3989-9574 GCA_964465275.1 uncultured Bacteroidales bacterium
CCTTTCACTTCTTGCATATTCCTTAGCGTCGCGCTCAACACGTGTTGAGAAATACGTAAACGACAACTGGTACAAACATACCACAGCAAATGCAATGGCAAAAAACCTAATTAAACCTTTGTTCTGCATCTTATCTATTTTTAAAATTTAATTTTTTCCCGATTTTGTCTCCTCTTGTGATACAAAGCGTAAACAAAATACTAATAATTTTATCTTTCTTAAAAGGGCTGCAAAGATAGAACTTCACAGGCTAATTTACAACGGATAAAGCCATTTATTCCTAACTTTTTGCACAATACATATCAAAAAGTGTTGAAGTAGCTGAGAAATAGCGACTTTCATACCATCTGCAAAACCGACCGCAAATTTAGATGATTTTTTTTCAATAGAAAAAATTTAAGAGGTAAGACAGAATAAAATAATTATTCTTCCATTTCAAGAAAAGATTTTTCATAATTGATTACAGCATGGTAGCGATACAAAATATCACCCCCTATTACACCATCAATACGTGGTAGATCAAAAGCAGCATAGGCTTTATTGATACTTACCATATCAATAAGAATAACATCCCGGTTTAAAATCTTACATTCCCCTATATGAAATTCTTCAAGTATGGCAGAATAGGTATCAATTTCTGAAGTACCAATGCCCATGAAAAAGTTATTGTAAGGTTTAATATTCAAATCAGGATAAACTGTTTTTATTCTTTGTAAATCCATTACGGTAATTGTAGCTCCCGTGTCAATCAAAAAATGCATTTTGTATGCGTTTGCTTCACCCCTGACCATGATATGGTAACCCAGGTGATTGATTGCCAGTACTTCTATGGGGACTATTCTTTTCAACTTTTATGATATAAATATGTTTTTACCGGATAAAAGTATATTTTACAAAACTGGCTTCCCACTTGATTGCCAGCGGGAAGCCAGTTAATAAAAAAATCCGGATTACATTAGTTAAGTTTATGTTCAACCGATATGATCTCCATCCCTTTGCGTATTGCTTCTTCATTGAGCGGTATCAAGTGATGGTAGCGTTCAGGCAGTACCTTTTTCAGACCCTTAATAATATTCTCCATTTCGATAATGGGTCTTATTTTCAGAAATCCACCGATAACAATCATATTGAATACCTTGGTGTTTTTCATTTTAACAGATTCGTCATAGGCGCCGATAGCACAAATATTTATATCAGTGCGTTTGGGCTTTCGTGTCATTCCGTTTTTCTCATAAATGAGCAACCCGCCAGGTTTTACAGCATCCTCAAACTTATCCATTGAAGGCTGATTTAGTACAATGGCCGTATCAAAAGTATTGAGCACAGGTGAGCTGATTTGTTCATCGCTGATAATGGCAGTACAGTTTGCAGTACCACCACGCATTTCGGGGCCGTAAGAAGGCATCCAGCTCACTTCTTTGTTTTGCATAACACCGCTATAGCAGAGAATTTGCCCCATCGACAATACTCCCTGACCACCAAATCCGGCAATAATTATTTCTTCGGTCATGATTGATATATTTTTTATTTTTCTTCGGGTACTTTAATATCTCCAAGAGGATAATAAGGAAACATATTCTCTTCCATCCATTTATTAGATTGTACAGGTGTCATTTTCCAGTTGGAAGGACAGTTGGATACAATCTCCACAAAGCAGGTTCCTTTGTTAAGTTTCTGATATTCCATGGCTTTTTTTATAGCCCTTTTTGCTTTCCTTACATTTCCGGGCTTATGCACCGATTGGCGTGTAACGAAATATGTACCTGGCAGCTGAGCAACCAGCTCTGTCATTTTCAGGGGTGAACCCATGGTTTTTACATCTCTGCCAAAGGGTGATGTTGAACTTTTCATACCTACCAGCGTGGTAGGTGCCATTTGACCACCTGTCATACCATATATACCATTATTAATAAATACAACCAGTATATTTTCTCCTCTGTTACAGGCATGCAGGGTTTCTGCAGTACCAATAGCGGCAAGGTCACCGTCACCCTGGTAGGTGAATACATATTTTTCAGGAAATACTCTTTTGATTCCTGTAGCAACGGCCGGTGCACGCCCATGAGCAGCTTCCTGCATATCCACATTGAAATAATAATAGGCCAGTACTGAGCAACCCACCGGTGCAACACCAATGGTTTCGTTTTGTATGCCCATTTCATCAATTACTTCTGCGAGGATCCGATGTGCAGTACCATGCCCGCAACCGGGACAATAGTGCAAAACACGGTCGGTCATTACATCTGTTTTCTTGTAAACAAGATTTTCGGTTTTTATTAAGTTTTCTGACATGATTATCCTCCAATTATTTTTTGTTCTAATGCATTAAGAATTTCATCGGGATTTGGAATCATACCACCAAACCGGCCAAAATGCTCAACTTTTGTTTTACCATTTACAGCAAGTTTAACATCTTCTACCATTTGTCCGGCGTTCATTTCCACACTAAGAATACCCTTTACTTGTCCTGCCAGTTTATTAAACGCTTCAACGGGGAACGGATAAAGAGTTTGAGGCCGCAGAAGGCCTACTTTGTATCCCTTATCTCTGGCCATTTCCATGGCTTTTCTGGTGATCCGTGCACATGAACCAAAGGCAGTAAGGAGATATTCTGCATCATCGCATTTGTAAGTTTCATAGCGTACCTCATTTTTTTCCACCTCGCGGTATTTGGCCTGAAGTCTGAGATTTACTTTTTCCTGTTCTTCGGCCTGCAACTGGAGAGATGTTACAAATGTGGCAGGTTTTCCGTTTTTACGCCCGAGGGTAGCCCAGTCATAATCGGGTTCAACCCTGGGTATTTGCTCAAAAAGCTCCACTTTTTCCATCATTTGGCCAATAATACCATCAGACTGGATCATGACAGGATTGCGGTATTTGAAAGCAAGCTCAAAAGCAAGCCTGGTAAAATCCACAATTTCCTGAACACTGTTTGGTGCAAGTACAATTAATTTGTAATCGCCATGGCCGCCACCTTTCACTGACTGGAAATAATCGGACTGAGATGGCTGGATGGTACCCAAACCGGGACCACCACGAACCACATTTGCAACAACGCAAGGAAGTTCTGCTCCCGCAATATATGAAAGTCCTTCCTGCTTTAAACTGATTCCCGGACTGGATGAAGTTGTAATAGCTTTTTTACCGCAACCAGCGGCGCCGTAAACCATGTTTATTGCAGCAATTTCACTTTCTGCCTGCAGTACAACCATACCCGTACGATCTTCAGGCCTGTTGGCCATAAGGTATTCTATAACTTCAGACTGGGGTGTAATGGGATAACCAAAATAAGCATCAGCACCAGACCTTATTGCAGCCTCTGCCAATGCTTCATTACCTTTCATTAATCTTAATTCTTTCATCGTTATGAGTTATTTTTTATAACTGTAATTTTTGGTTTTGATGTTATTTCTCACGATAAACTGTAATCACAGCATCGGGGCAGACCACAGCACAGTTTGCACATCCAATGCAATCATCGTTTACCTTTATTGCATAATGATACCCCTTGTTATTTACCTGGGGTGCCAGAGCAAGAACATCGTTGGGACAGGCTGAGATACAAACCTCACAACCTTTGCATTTTTCAATGTCGATGACAACATCTCCTCTTTTAGCCATTGTATTTTTATTTTAGGGTGATAATAGTTTTTTAATGTAATAGCGTTTATATGGGCAAATCTATAATTATTATTTTGAAATTCGAAATAAATTGTAAACATTTTTTAAATTCTGCTTTCAAACTATCACAGAGTTGAATTTCAATACAATAGTGTTAAATTAAGATTTTTAAATGTACAAGAATTTATTCTGAATTTTCATTTGAAGGGCTAATTTATAATCAGTTTAAATTTATATGCAACCAACATACAACAACTAATTCTTTAGTTTTCTAATACACTTCAGATTATCAATTAATGAACCGGGCAGCAGTTTAAAGTATTGAAAAAATAAATTTGGTTAACATGATGTATGATATTAAGCGGATTTTATATTTTTGTCATTCATGAAAAAACAGACAAAAAAACTGTTGAACAGGGTTTCCTTCCCAAAAATCTTTCTGGGAATTATAATTTTTATTGTCTTCATTGTACTTGCAAGTAATCTTATTGTTGTGCTTGTATCAAATAAATATTTATATGATGATATAAGTACTGTGAAACCTGTAAAAACTGCTGTAGTGCTTGGCACAAGTCGTTTTGTAAAAGGTGGTTCACCCAACCCCTGGTTTCATTACAGGATCAGTGCTGCCGCTGAATTATACCATTCAGGCAAAATTGAATATCTGATACTAAGCGGTGATAACCGCACACCTTATTATAATGAACCCGAACAAATGCGGCGTGAACTGAGTAAATATGACATACCCGATTCAGTAATGTATCTTGATTATGCAGGTTTGAGAACATTGGACTCCATGGTCCGCAGCGGAAAAATATTTGATCAGGATACCATAATTGTAGTTTCTCAAAAGTATCATAATCAAAGGGCTGTATTTCTTGCAAAAGTTAATGGTATACATGCAACAGGTTATAATGCAAAAAGTCCGGATGCCCGCCAGGGTATCAGAACAAATACCCGCGAAGTTTTTGCACGGGTAAAGGTTTTTATTGATATAATATCAAGAAAGCAACCCCGGCATCTGGGCGATAAGGTTATTATCGGAGAATAGAGGAAAAATTAAATTTTTCCCAACGTATTCATCAAAAAGATGTTTCTTCGATCTGCAGAAATAACCGGTAAATGGTTTCAGGTCTTTGCAGAACTTCTGCAAGGCCTCTTTTCCATTTTTATTTCCATCCCCATTAATTCGCGAATCACAACGGAGGCCATTACACAACCAAATATGGCAGGCATGTAACTTATTGTTCCGACAGTGGTTTTTTTATTGGGCTCGTTTTTAACAGGCAGCATGGCTTCATCATCAACCATCTCAGGTGAAAATACCGTTTTAAACCCGGAGCGAATCCCTAGGTTTTTTAATCTTTTTCTAAGCATACGAGCCAGGTTGCACTGGTAGGTTTCGGCAAAATCGGCCACTTTAACCTGCGACGGATCTGTTTTTCCTCCTGCGCCCATACTGCTTATCAAAGGCAGTCCGTTTTCCAGAGCTCTCTTTATCATAAAAATCTTGGGAGAGAGCGTATCAATGGCATCCACAACATAATCAAACGGGGTTTCAAGTATTTCATCAGTACGCTCATCGCGGATAAACTCATCGATAACGGTAAGCTTAAGATCAGGATTGATATCAAGCAGCCGGTCGCGCATGAGCAAGGCTTTTCTTTTGCCAGTAGCAGAGTGTAATGCCAGTAACTGCCTGTTTATATTGGAAGCCTGGATCTGGTCGGCATCAATGATGGTCATTTGACCCACACCGGCACGACACAACATTTCAGCGGCATACCCCCCTACTCCGCCCAAACCGGCAACAAGTATGTTGGCTTTATTGAGTTTTAAAACGTTCTCTTCAGAAAGCAAAAGAATGGTGCGCTCCTGCCAGTTAGTATGGATCATTTTTGATTATAATTTCAGATTTTCAGAATAATGTCAATAGATTTTGATGTCATTGTGAAAGCTTCCCG
>CAYXIT010000127.1:0-9402 GCA_964465275.1 uncultured Bacteroidales bacterium
AGCACCTCCTCAATAATGATTGTATACTTCTGCAGCAGTTCAGCCACCTCCTCTGCTGATTCATGCGGCACCGGATAGTTCTGCATCATCAGGTATTCCATTCCATATTGCTCAGTTTTTTTGGTAAACTCTTCAATCATTTCATCCCATCTGTGTACCTGGTTGAAAAGGGCAGGCCAGATTTTCGGGTCGTGCCACAAGCGGTTCAGGTCGTGAACATCCTTTTGCTGTTGTTCTACCCAGGTGAAATATTTGAGGTTGTGAATGGCTTTACGGTCAGGGTAGGTTAATTCCTTCAGGTAATCTATACCCTGTCCGGCCAGGCATTTTTCAAAATCGCGCACGGCCTGCATATCATTGTAGGGTCCTCTGGCATGTTGTTCTTCTTCCATTCTCGACATGTAAAGCTCCATAGCATCAGTAGCTACGCTCAGTATCACATCATCTTCGGTGTATTCAAAATATTTGGCTGTTTTGATGGCGGCCAGCAGATTGGCAATGGCCGAGATTCCCAACAGGTGAAGATTTTCGGCTACTTCACTGTCTATCCCTGAATCTTTCAGGAATTGAATGCCCTGGGGTTCGTTAAACAGACGCATGAGGCGCATGCAATCTTCATCATCAATGGCCGTAACCACATCGGTGTTGCGGACATTGTGCACCCAGGGAATATGTTTATCGCCGATTCCTTCAATTCGATGCCCCCCGAAGCCGTTGCTGAGCAGGGTAGGGCATTGCAGGGCTTCGGATGCCACAATTTTTATATTTGGGAAAACCGTGCGTAAATAATCGCCGGCGGCAATGGTGCCGGCGGAACCGGTATTTGAAATAAAAGCAGAAACCCTTGAATCAGTGTTTTTGATGTATCCGTACATTTCTTCCAGTGCCGGTCCGGTAACATGATAATGCCATATGGGATTTCCAAACTCGTCAAACTGGTTAAGGATGATATAATCAGGCTGTGTGCGGCGAAGTTCCCAGCATTTGTCGTAAATCTCCTTCACATTGGATTCACAGCCCGGGGTGGCAAAAATTTCAGCACCAATTTCCCTGAGCCAGTCGAAACGTTCGCGGCTCATTTCTTCGGGCAAAATGGCCACCGCATCGCATCCCATCAGGTAGGAATCAAATGCGCCACCACGGCAATAGTTGCCGGTTGATGGCCACACGGCCTTATGGCGGGGGGGGTCAAACTGCCCGCTGATAATACGTGGGGCAAGACAACCAAATGCAGCTCCCACTTTATGCGCTCCGGTAGGAAACCAGTTTCCCACCATGAGAAGAATGCGGGCTTTCACACTGGTAAGTTCAGAAGGTAATTCAATGTAATTTACCTTTCCGAAGCCGCCACCTTTTTCCACCGGCTCATTCTTCCAGGTGATGCGGAAAAGATTAAGCGGGTCAAGATCCCACAGACCAATATTTTTCAGTTTGTCTTTGATATCCTGTGGGATGAGTTCCGGATTGCGCATTTGTGCAAACGTCGGCAACAAAATTCCCTTTTCGCGGAAGCGCCCGATGGCCCTGGCGCGCGATTCGTGGTTTGTAATTTTATCCGTAATTTCTATCATGAGAGGGCTTATTGTTTATTGTTGATGGTTTAATGTTAATATGATTATTGACTATCAGGGTTTTAACCGGGATTACCGGGATGTAATTCTTTGATGTTCGATAAAAGGACGTGCATAATGGCTGCAATCTCAAAACTGACAGAATGCTCATGTGAACCTGCAAACTGTATGCTTTCTACTCTTAGAGTTTCTGTGCTGAGTTTTGCCACAACATCGGGCGTTTCATAGGTATAGCTCTCTTCGTCAGAGTTTCTGCTGAGTTTATGAATTCTGTTTTCCTTGTCTTTGTATAGGATTTCTTTGCCATTCTTAAGGATTCTGAATCCTTCATCAGCATTTTCCCAGCTTTCTTTACTCAGGTGAATTTTGGGTTTGTCAAGATAAGGTGCTCCCATGGTGGGGCAGAAGGTATTGCAATTACCACATTCGTTGCAGAAATCAGCAATATTGTAAATCTGGTACTTCTGTGTGATTTCAAATACCTGGCCGTCTTCCAGGGTGATTATTCCATCTTTGCTTTTGGTGGCTTTTTGCAGATTATACAACACGGGTTGCAATTCAAAACCCTGATTGGCAAAATTGGGACAAACCGTTACGCAGATGTTACAGATTTCATCACAAAGCAGGCAGCGTTCGGCTTCCTGTTTCGCGGCGGCATGGGTTTCAATGGGTTTGAAATGTCCATCGGCTGCATGTTCAGTTATGGGACTTTGTATGCGCCGGGTTTTCTTAACCAATAATTCCCGTGCAGAGACCTTTTCTTTTTTGTCATAAAAGATTTCAGGAAAGGCAACACCGGCTTTTTTCGCGATAATTTCTGCAGCTTTGCGTCCGTCAGCCAAAGCAGAAATGATATTGGATGCGCCGACCCTGGCATCACCACCAATGTAAACCTTGTCCAGTCCGGTGGTAAAACCATCTTTTGCAGGCTTCATCAATTCTTCCGGGGCAAAATCCCAGTTGGTAAACTGTCCCACCGCTGGGATAATCATATCTGCTGTTACAGTTATGATTTCTCCTTCAATAGGTTTCACTTTTTGTCTGCCCGAATCATCATACCCATCCACTTTCATGCGCACGCATTCCAGTGCTTTAACCCTGCCGTTTTCTAAGATGATTTTTTGCGGCGCCAGAAGTTCTTGCATTTCGACCCCTTCGTTCCGGGTACCCAGTATCTCTTCAGCACTGGCGGGCCTATCCTGTATGGTGCGGCGATAAATAATTTTTACTGTTGCATCTTTCCCTGAAAACATTTTAGCTGTACGCGCCACATCCATTGCGGTGTTGCCGCCGCCAATGATGAGTATATCCTTGGCATCCAGCTTTTTAATTTTCCCTTTTTTAAAATCAGTCAGGAATTTCAGGGGGTCTTCCACGCCTTTAGCATCTTCTCCGGGCAGATTGAGTTTGCGGGCATTTCTGGCACCTGGTCCCACGAAAATGAATGCTCCCGACTTTCTGAGTTCTTCAAATAACTCACCGGTTACAGGGGTATTGTAATGTACATTTATTCCCAGGGAAATGATTCTCTGTATATCGCCTTCAATCTCCGATTCGGTCATCCTGAAATCGGGAATGGTTTGCCGCACCATTCCACCGGCAGCAGAATTTTCTTCGTAAACATCCACATCAAAACCCGAAAGTTTCAGATACCATGCGCATGACAGTCCGGCCGGTCCTGCCCCGACAATCGCTGCTTTCATTCCATTTGAAGGTATGGTTTTGATAAAAGTTTCATCATTTTCAAAAGCAGAAACATATCGTTTGATTTCACGGATAGCAAGCGTGGAATCATAATTGATGCGTGTGCATTTGCTCTGGCATTCATGGTCGCATGCAGTGCCTGTAATGGTGGGGAAAGGATTGGTTCTCATGATGACTTCAAAGGCCTTCTGCCAGTTGCCCTGCGCAGCGTAATGCATGTAAAGCGGAATATTTTGTTCGGCAGGGCAGGTGCTCATGCAAGGGGCATAAATACAATCGAAGTAGTTAAGCGGCCGAAGGGTTTTGATATCGGGCTCGCGCAGGGATTTCCCGTATGCGGGATTATTTGCCACCGAGGCGCTGTATTCTTTTAGTTTCTCCGCAGGATTTTCGCTAATGAGTTGTGCTATGCCCGTGAAATTCTTTTCATCCGGTTTTTCCTTAAGATTTTCAAGGTACTGCGAAAGTCTTGCGTATCCGCCGGGTTTCAGCAGGTCAGATGATACAGTAACAGGGGTGAGATTGCATGCCAGCAGTTCGTCAATATTGAAGCAATCGGCACCTGCAGAAAAAGAAATGTCAATTTCCGGAAAATCTTTGCGGATTTTAGCTGCAAGGTTTACCGCAAGGGGGTGAAGTGCCTTTCCACTCATATACATCTGCTTCTGGTCTTCGGCAAAAACATTCCTGAAGTTGCTGCTTTCCAGTGTATTGGTGAGTTTCAGGCCGAAAAATACTTTCCGGTCATCAGCAGCTTGTTGCAGACTGGATATTATTTTAACTGCATCGGGGTATTTCAGGTCGTGCTCAAAAGCCTGGTCGGGCACCGGGGTTTTGAAACCGCATTTCTCATTCAGGATATTTCTTACCATCTCAGGCCCCAGCAGCGTTGGGTTCAGTTTGATGATGGTGTGAAGTCCTTTTTCCCTGATAAGGTACATCCCGATTTTTTCAATCTCATCGGGCGGGCAGCCATGCATAGTGCTCAGGGTGATATTGTCGGAGATCTGACCGGGAATTTCAACTTCACTCACCCATGGAAACTCCCGGGCAAGGGCTTCGATTTTGGTTGCAAGCTCTTGTGAGCAATCATTCATTTTCTCAAAAAACCACTGCACATTGGGCTTAAGAATCCCTTCCAGGTTGTAACCCACGCTCATGTTAAAGATGGTTTTTTTTGCTGAACCTTCCCACCCCAGGTGCTTCTCCAGCAGATGAATGAGTATCCATGCATCAAGATATTGCTCAAAGGACTGGTGGATGCGCAATTCCTGCGACCATTCGCAGTTGTAGCCTTCATCCTGCATGTCGATACAGGGCTTGGAAAATTCAAGCTCATCAAGGGTTTGCACGGTTTTCAGTTCGATGTAGCGGGCTCCGCATAGCCATGCACCCGTAATATTTGGTGAAAGCTGTGTGTGCGGTCCGGCTGCCGGACCTATGGGTGTTTGCAGTGCCCGGCCAAACTGTATGGTTTCAAAAACTGAATTCCGCGGCACGTAAAACACTTCCTGCGGAATGCTAAAATAATGACCGTCGTTAAGTTGCGACATGATGGTTCTGAATAATACAGGCAGGGATATGGGTACAAAACGGTCGGTCATACTACTGTACTTTGATTGAAGGAATGATTCCAAAAATACGAAAAAAAGAACAGCTTGGGTGGATTTTGTTTTGACCCACCCCCGGCCCCTCCCTACGAGGCAGGGAGGGGTGTACCTGCAGTGGTCACAAGGAATTCAGCTGTTTAATTCTTACTGAAGCACCTTATTTTGATTATTGCTTTCGAAAATATGGTAATTTTAAATAAATAATGATCAAACTTGATTTATGAAATACCCCGAAATAAAACAAATCGTTAAATATTTAAGGAAAAATATGACTCCATCAGAGGTTTTGTTATGGAAAAACCTTAAGGGTAGAAAGCTTGATGGTTATAAATTCCTTAGGCAGCATCCTGTTTTTTATCAGAGAAATTTCACAGATATAAAGTTTTTTGTAGCAGACTTCTATTGTGCAGATGCCAAATTAGTCATAGAACTGGACGGGAAAATTCACAATTTTCAAAAGCAATATGATTCCTGGAGAGAAGAAATAATTAAATCAAAAGGCCTGAAAGTTCTCCGAATAAAAAACGATGAACTTTTAAATATGGATGGAGTAATCAACAAAATAAAAACTGAATTAAAAAGATAGATTATTGGCAATCAGTAAGGTATTAGCACTGAGGTCCGGGTTTTCTTTCCCCTCCCTGCTCGTAGGGAGGGGTGCCCGAAGGGCGGGGTGGGTCTAAATCTTTTGCATCGAAATTTGTAAATAAAATTGCCGGTATTTTTTGTTCTTTTTGACCCACCCCCGGCCCCTCCCTGCGAAGCTGGGAGGGGAGTACCTGCAGTGGTTATGATGAATTCAACTTAAAGAAATAAAAATCTCACTCATGTCTGAAAGTAACTACCACCCCAACGCCCTCATCCTCGCCGCCGGCCACAGCAGCCGCATGGGAACACCCAAATGGCAACTCAGGATGCCGTCAGGTGAGCTTTTTGCTGGTCATCTGTACAACAGGTTCAGAGAATTTGGGTGCAACGTCCGGATGGTAGTAAACAGTGATGACTTTGCTGCCATTTCATCGGATGAAGAATTGAAAAACATTCCCCTGGTGCTGAATGCCCGTCCTGATCTGGGCCGTTTTTATTCCTTGCGGTGCGGACTTGAGCAACTTCCCGATGCATCACCCTGTTTTATTCACAACATAGATAATCCGTTTGTTGAGCCCGGGCTCCTCGATGTGTTACAAACAGCCCTGGGTGATCATGATTATGTGTTGCCCGAGTACCAGGGTCGTGGCGGACATCCCCTGCTTATCAGCCGGGCAATGGTTCAGCAGGTTTTACAGCAAAAGGAACCGTGGCCCGATTTGCGCGGTTTTATGGCAAATTTTCATGGGAAAAGGGTTCCGGTGGATTTTCCGAAAATACTTTTTAATATCAACACACCACAGGATTACCAACGTTTCCGCGAAAGCGAAATCTGAGAAAAGGCATATATGTTGACAATTCAGTTTTTTTTTCTAAATTGCGCAAAAAATCTACCCAATCTTCTGTTTTCAAAACACACAAAACCACATGGATAAATTATCACTTATCAGAAAGATAAAAGAACTGTCAGAAAAATATCGCAATTATACCGCCAAAAACCTTTCCAGGCTGGTAAAAATAAAATCTCTCAGCGGCGAAGAAAAGCAGGTACAGCAGGAAGTCATGCGACAGATGCTGGAAGCAGGTTTTGATGAAGTTAAGATGGATGAGCTGGGCAATGTACTGGGACGCATCGGTTCAGGTCCGGTCATTCTGGCCATAGACGGACACGTGGATACCGTAGATGTGGGAAATCCTGAAAACTGGAGCTTCGACCCTTTCTCGGGTGAAATTGACAATGAGTTTGTTTACGGGCGCGGCTCGGTTGACCAGAAAGGGGGCATTGCTTCGACCATTACGGCCGGGCGGATCCTGAAGGAAATTGGCGTGCCGCCGGAAATTACGTTTTATGCCGTTTCCAGTGTTATGGAAGAAGACTGCGACGGGCTTTGCTGGAAATACATCATTGAAGAGAGCGGCCTGAAACCCCATTTTGTCATCAGCACCGAACCCACCAATCTCAATATTTACCGCGGACAAAGAGGTCGTATGGAAATGCACGTTTCATTCAACGGTGTTTCTTCCCATGGCTCTGCGCCCGAACGGGGTAAAAATGCCATCTACATGGCTTCGCGCGGGGCACTGGAAATTGAAAAATTGCATGAAAAACTTCACACCGACCCTTTCCTGGGCAAGGGAAGCATTACCATTTCTGAGTTTGTATCAGGAAGTCCGTCACTCTGCGCAGTGGCCGATTTTGCACGTCTGCACCTCGACCGAAGGCTTACCTGGGGCGAAACCATGGAAAGTGCAGTGAAGGAAGTGCAGGAAGCTATTAATAATCCCGATGCAAAGGTTGATGTGCTGTATTACGAAGGGAAAGCTTTCACCGGCCTGTCATACGGTATGGAGAAATACTATCCCACCTGGAAAATCGATGAAAAAGCACCGGTGATTCAGCGGGGAGTTGAGACTTTCATTGAATTGTTTCGCCTGGACCCGGTAGTGGATAAGTGGACCTTTTCTACCAACGGAGTTACCATAAACGGAATACATGGCATACCTATCCTGGGGTTCGGACCCGGTAATGAAGTGCTGGCTCATGCTCCTGATGAAAAAGTTCCCATAGAACACCTGGTAGCAGCATCGGCTTTTTATGCATTATTTACCCATAACATTGCCGTTGAAGAAAAAACAGAATAAAACCCCAACCCTAATCAAAACCAAAACATGGAAAACATCAATGCAATTATTGAAGAAATAAGAAAAACCGGAGCCGGCCTTTACGGTAAAGATTTTCTGCTCACCTGGCAAAAGAACCGCAAAGAGCTTGACCTGGTGCTGCACGTTGCAGATGCTTTACGGATGATGCGCAAACAGAATATTTCCTGCCGGGTATTTGATTCGGGACTGGCGGTATCCATTTTTCGCGACAAATCCACCCGTACCCGCTTTTCCTTTGCGTCGGCTGCCAATCTGCTGGGGCTTGCCGTTCAGGATATGGATGAAGAAAAGTCGCAGATAGCCCACGGCGAAACGGTAAGGGAAACTGCCAATATGATCTCTTTTCTTTCTGAAATCATTGGCATACGTGATGATATGTACCTGGGTGCAGGGCATACTTACATGAAAGAAGTGGGTGCCGCCCTTGACGACGGGTTTGAACAGAAAGTGCTTCCGGTAAGGCCCGGCATTGTTAATCTGCAGTGCGATGTTGACCATCCCACACAATCCATGGCCGACTTGCTGCACCTTTTGCATCATTACGGCGGTGCAGAAGCATTGAAGGGCAAAAAAATCGCCATGACATGGGCGTATTCACCAAGCTATGGCAAACCCCTTTCGGTACCCCAGGGTATTATCGGGCTTATGACTCGCTTTGGGATGGATGTTACACTGGCACACCCCGAAGGTTACGGGCTTATTCCTGAAGTGACGGAGATTGCCGGAAAGAATGCCAGGGAATCCGGCGGCAGTTTCGAGGTGGTAAACAGTATGGATGATGCCTTTGAAAATGCCGATATCGTTTACCCGAAAAGCTGGGCTCCCTTTCATGTGATGGAAAGGCGCACCGAACTGCTGCGCAACCGGGATAAAGCAGGATTGCTTGAGCTGGAGAAAGAATGCCTCGACAACAATGCAAAATATATGGACTGGGAGTGCAACCGTGAGAAAATGAACCTTACGAAAGATAAAAAAGCATTGTATATGCATTGTCTTCCGGCCGATATCAGCGGAGTTTCATGCAAGAACGGGGAAGTAAGTGAAGAAGTTTTTGAGCAATATCGCATCCCCACTTATGTGGAAGCAGGCTTTAAACCTTACATCATAGCAGCAATGATGTTTACCAATCGCTTTAAAGACCCCGCCGGCACACTGGAAAAATTGCTGGTAAAGCATCAGAAGAGAGTGATAGTGGGGTAAAACCATTATTGAAAAGTTGGGCTTCGGCTACGCTCAGCCCCCGAATGTAAACGTGGAATGAAAGGTTATATGTACATATTGGAATGCAGCGATGGCAGCTACTATACAGGCAGCACAAACAATTTAGAATTGCGTTTGGCACAACACCAGGCAGGCGAAGGAGCCAATCATACCAGAAAAAGATTGCCAGTTAAATTGGTTTATTATGAAGAATACCAGCGAATTGATGAAGCTTTCTACAGAGAAAAACAAGTACAGGGTTGGAGCAGGAAAAAGAAAGAGGCTTTGATAAATGGTATGCCTGATGAACTTCATAAGTTAGCGGAATGCATCAATGAAACGCATTATAGAAATTATAAGAAGATTGAGAAAGACAGAAAATAATGCCGCCTTCGAGTTCGATAACGCTACCTTCGAGTTCGACTACGCTCACTCTACGGCAGTGGCAGCGAGTTCCATGCGGTGGTTTCGACTACGCTCAACCACCGCAACCCACGAAGCCCCCGACTACAGCGAAGCCGGATACTTTTCGGTGGTTGAGCGAAGCCGGATACTTTTCGGTGGTT
>CAYXIT010000128.1:0-4083 GCA_964465275.1 uncultured Bacteroidales bacterium
TACAATTCTCCCTATTGTATCATTAATCTCCTCAACAGTTTTTACGGCAACGCCCAATCCTTCTGCATTACCGTTAATGATCCCTTCAGCTTCAAGAATCACCGGATCAATATCAATATCAGCAATTTCGGGAACACGAAACCTTACAAAGGCAAAAAGGTAAATAAACATAGTTTGCACGCCGATCCAGGTAAAGGAATGGGCAGCCAGCACTTTCTGGAAACCGATGAGTCCGGCTTTTTCAATGGATTTGCCTTCCTCTTTTCGCGAAAGCGTGTAAATGACAAGAATTAAGGTAAGACCCATACAACCGATCTCAAATGTGTAGTTAGGTATGGGTGTCATGCCCCCCAGTCTCACCAGGAATCCATAAATGGCATAGATCAGGAATCCCCACAGCGGAAGAATAGTTTTCATGATCTCTATGATGGATGCATGGTTATCTTTAGCGCCGTCTTCCTTTTTTTCCGGCTCTTCATCTTCACGTCCGTATTGTCCCAGGTGACGGGGTTCCTTCACCAGAAAAGGGGGTATAAAGGAAAACAAGAATACCAGCACGGCACCAAAATATATCAGAACGAAGTTGTTGAATACCGCACCGATCAGGTATGCAAGTACACCGAATGAACCCGAAACAGTTTGCATCCAGGTATAACCTTTGGTGCGTGGACGACCTTCGGGAGTAACATCGGCAATGATGGACCGTGTGGGGTTGAAGCTGACATTGATTGCCAGGTCGAGGGTTAGCGAAACAGCAATGGCCACCCCCAAAACGCCGTCAAAACCCAGTGAAGCCTGGATAATACCGATATGTGGCAGGGCAAGTAACATAAGACCGGCCAGAACACCACCTACGAGAATAAATGCCCGGCGCCGGCCATTCCATACCCAGACATTGTCGCTGATGATACCGATTACTACCTGGCCAACGATACCGGCAAAGGGACCAGTAGCCCATACCAATCCGATATCGCGGATATCAAGTCCGTACTTTGTACTCAGCAGCCAGCTGAGTGCAGCAATCTGCACGGCAAGTGCAAAGCCCATAGCTGTGGCAGGCAAACTGAGCACTGCATAAAAGCTATTGGACAGTTTTTTCTGAAATTCAAGCATAAAACGTTGATTTGAATGAGCGTTATGTCCGTTCGAAAAGTGCCTCCACCAAAAGATTTACATGCTCTTTTTTGAAAAGCGACATAAAAGTAATGTGTTTTTTTGAAAATACAAGGAAGAAAAGTAAGACGAAGGATGGAGACCGGAAACCGGAATCCGGAGACCGGAAACCGAAATCTAAAATGCGAAATCCGAAACTAGCCTCAAAAGGGATCAATGAAGCTAAACTCAGATAATTAATCTCTAAACATCTAAACCCCTAAACCCTCTTTAATTGCAACTGCAGCTGCCCCCAAACCGCTCCTCTTTCTGCCACAGCACCCTGAAACCCGGGCTTTCCTTGTGGTCGAAGTAATTGATGGTGGCATTTTCAGCCACAGATTCTGCATCGGGGTCAATGATAACTTTAAGACCGTTGATGTCGCGCTCCTTCATATCGGTTTTGGAAAGGTCGGCAATTTCTATTCCCAGCTGGTGGGCTGAGCAGCATCCGCCGCTGCGGGCAAATACACGTAAGGCCCCTTTTTCAGGCATGTCAGGCCCGGCAAGGATCTCTTTAAATTCGTTTAAGGCTTTATCGGTGATGGTAAACATGATATTTTTATATTTTTTATTCCTGTTTGCCAAGATAACAATGATGCGGGAAAAATGTTGAACTAATACTTCATAAACCTCCCCACCTTGCTTTCCTCCCTGAACGTTACCCTGTAAAAGTAAATGCCGTTGTTGAACTGTTCAATGGGTATGCGCAGGGTCGTTACGCCTTGCTGGGCATTGCCATCGAAAAGGGTGGTTAGGGTATGTCCGCGGATGTCGTTCAGGGTAATGGTTACACGTTCGGAGTAAGGCAGTATAAAGCCAATGTTCACATAGCCTTCGGCCGGGTTGGGGAAAGCGGGCAGCAGCCTAAACTCATCCTTGAAGGAGAAGCAGTCGCGGTTGTTGCCAGGTTCATCGTCCTTTGGCAGGCCTGGGATTGACGCTTCCACACAGAAGTGCGTATAGTTATCACGCCAGGGCAACTGTGCGCTGAATGTATAGCTGGTGTTTTGTCCGGGAAGCAGTTCTCCCGTCCAGGTTTCGCGTATGGGATTGTTGCCGCTGAGGTGGTACTCAAGGTAAAGGGTATCAAACTCCAGCGTACCCAGGTTGGTAAGGGTGGCACTCACCTGCAGCAGGTCATCCTTTACCGAATAGGTCAGATTGCTTACAGCCACATCAATATACAGGGGTATCACCTTGATCTCCTGTGCTTCGGTTGCCGCACAGCCGAGATCGGTAAACGCCGTAAGCTGTGTAACATATACCCCGTTTTCCATGTAGGTATGAATGGGATTCGCATCTTCACTGGGATTGCTGCCATCGCCGAAATCCCAGAAGTAAAGTCCGGCTCCTTCGGTCTGGTTGCTGAAGCTTACCGTCAGAGGCGCCACTCCGAAGCGGGGGAAGTAGCTGAAGGCCGGCTCCGGTGCCGGAAACACATCTACCGGCAGGGTGATGCTGTTGCCGCAGCCTGCAGCGGAAGTGGTGGTCAGACTTACCATGTATTGTCCCGGCTCACCGAAACTGAACTCCGGGAACTGCTCCGTACTGGTGCCCTGACCGTCGAAGTCCCACTGCCAATGAGTGATCTCGCTGTTTTCCACCGTGGTCTCATCCATAAAAGTATGCATGGTATTCACACACAGGGCAGGTGTAGCAAACTGTGTTTCGGGTGGTGAATGCACGGTAACCTGCCTGATAAGTGAAGGAGCACAGCCGTTCATGGCTGTAACGCTCAGCGTAACATCGAACATGCCAGATTCCTGGTAAAGATGTGATGGGTTGCTCTGGGGTGAGGTTTGTCCGTCGCCGAAATCCCACTCCTGACTGGTTACCAGTGCCCATGGAGGTGCTTCGGTAAGATCGGTGAAGAAGACAGGTTCGCCCAGACAAGGTGTAGTGAATGAAAAATCAACCGAGGGTGATTCTTTTATGTTGATCTCCCGCATTACCGTGTCGCGGCAGCCTACTACCGAAGTAACCAGCAGTTCTACCCAGGCTTTGCCCGGTGTGTCAAAGGTAAATTCGGGCGATTCTTCGGTGCTTTGCCCTGTCAGGTTGCCGTCAACATCATAAAAGCTCCATTGCCATTGATCGATGCCCCCTTCCGCATCTGCGGAAGCATCATTGAACAGCACCGGCACATTGGTACATGCGTTATCAGGAGTGAACCAGCCTTCGGGCAGATGGTACACCTGCACCGGCAGCGTTTTGCTGCGGCTGCAGCCCGCGGCCGATTCTACCGCCAGCGTGGCGTTGAAGATGCCCGGCTGACTGTACGTATAGCTCACTTCTTCGCCCGAGTCGGTTGCGTCCTCATTGCCCGGATCGGCGAAGTACCAAAGGCGGCTTACGATCTCCGATCCCTCCGCGCTGGAAGTGCCCGTAAACAGCGAAGCCTCGCCAAAGCAGGGGATGGTGGAAACAAAATCCACCTCCGGGGCATTGCCTTGGAAATCGAGGGTGGTAGACGACTGCGCCACGCAGCCATTGGGATTGGTTACCGTAACACTGTACTCGCCCGGTTCGTTGATGAGAAGTCCCGGTGTCGTGCTGCCGTCGTTCCACACATGGTTCAGTTGTGCAGGATCCCACACCGACTCTACAAACAGCGTATCGCCCATACAGAATGGGCGCGGCTCACCCAGGGTGGCCGACACCTCAAAGTCATCCACAAACACTAAAGCTGTAAACTCCCTGGCGCACCCAATCGTATCCATCACCAGAAGGGTGTAGGTGCCGGTTTCGTTTACGCTGATGGTGGCTGTAGTATCACCGGTATTCCACAAAAAAGTATAGTCCGAAGTCCGATGTCCGGAGTCCGAAGTTGAATCAAGAACCGCGCAGCTCCAGAAGTTTCTGTCTCGATCTGCCTGGCCTTCTGCGGCTGCATCATGTTGCCGGTGCGTTTCTGGACGAGGCTCTCCA
>CAYXIT010000128.1:4093-9263 GCA_964465275.1 uncultured Bacteroidales bacterium
AAAAAAGTATAGTCCGAAGTCCGATGTCCGGAGTCCGAAGTTGAGGGCGAAGCCCGAAATCCCGCTCGTGCGGGATCCGAAGATCGAAGCTCCTGCGAACCCAACTCCCCCTTCGAAGGGGGCCAGGGGGATGTTGTTGTGCTCCGCGAACTTCTTGCTCTCTGCGTCTCCGCGGTGATCCCCCAAGAAAGTTCCACTTCGGTACCAAGGCAAACCGTAACCTCCTCCACATTCAACCCATAAGCAGGAAACTTGACCTCCACACTATCCGTCGATTGAAACCCAAAAATATCCGTCACCGTAACACTGTAAGTGCCGGGTTCCAGTACTTCAATGGTTTGTGTGATCTCGCCGGTATTCCACAGGTAAGACTCAAACCGTTCCCCGGCATCAAGAGTAACGGGGCAGAAGCCGTAGGTGATGTTGCGGTCTAACCCTAAATTAATCCGAGGGGAATATTTTTGTTGAAAATAACCAATAACTAAATTCTGATCATCTATATCTAAAGACTTACCAAAAATAATAATTTCAGCCAGGTCAGTATTCATATAACCATAATTTGTGCCATTTGATCCGCTTCCTCTACTACCAAGAGTTATTTGATTAAAATCAAAGTTTTCTGATGTTTCAAATGACTCAATCAAAAGATTATTTTTGTAGGTTTTAATATCTGAACTTGACACATTTGCAGTCAGTAGTGAAAATTTTTCATTTACCCAGTTTGATGTAGGTGGAGTAACATATTTTGGCCTTCTTGTTCCCCTGATAATCTGCAGACCAGTACCATCCTGAAATGATAATGAAATTGTTTGGTTTGTTGTAAATTCACCAGGTATTTCGGTGTTAAACAGAGAAATACCAGAGGTGTTCACACTATAGCTGTTAACTCTTTGAAGGATGAAAGAAGTTAATCCTTCATCAGCATAATTGATAGACCCTACTAAATTGTCATTATTTCCGTCAAATCGTATGAATGGATTGTTATTAATTTCCGGGGCCTCTTGAATCAATAAGGGTTGAGTTGAAGTAAGGGCTTGCAATAAAACAATTTCATTAACCGTATCAGGCCAATGAGTTACTCTGTTTTCTTCAACATTAACATTTGATGCTTTAAGCCAAAGTATAATATTATCGGTTAAAGAATCACCGAAAACTTTAAAAGGTATATGACTAGTGACAATAGAATCTAAACAAATATTAAAAGCTTTAACCCGATAAAAATAGTCTCCTGCGGATAAGGATATGTCTTTAAGCTCTTCCGGACTGATCTCTGTTGACGTTAGGATGTAATTAAAATTTTGATCTTCAGCTATTTCCAGAATGTAAAAAGATGCATTTTTAGTTGCGTTGGTTTGAAAAGTTATGTTTCCTTCCGGGAAGACATCATTTGCTTTGGGCAAAATGGTGGTAAAACCCAATGGATCAGGGAATGATGAAACCACTTCTATAAAGGCTGTTGTTGTGGAATGACATAAGTTTGCAGAAGTAACAGTCAGAGAGACTTCGTAAATACCCGGTTCTTGATATAAATGGTTTGGATTGCTTTCAGTTGAAGAAATGCCTTCATCCAATACCCAGAACCAATCAACAATTGGATTATCGGGAGAGCTGAAACTCGTATCAAAAAATAATGCTGGTTGATTAATACATGATAGGTTTGTTTGAAAGGATGCAATGGGTGTATCAAGCACTTCGACGGTTGAAGTAAAAGTATTTTCACATTCACCTGTTGCAATGGCAGTGAGTGAAACATTATATATACCCGAATCCGGGAATAAATGTAATGGATTTTCTTCAACTGAATTTTGCCCATCACCGAAATCCCAAAACCAGGTTTTAATTTCACCATCTCCATCAAGAGTTGTCGTATTTATAAACTGACTTGGACTACCAAAACAAGCTGTTGTAGCTTCAAAATCTACATCAGGAGCGATTCCAACAACGTTGATTTCTATCTGATCTTCTGCGATACAATTGTTTGAGTTAGTTACTGTAACAGAATATGTGCCACTCTCATAAATAAATATAAAAGGTTCGGTTGAACCAGTATTCCAGAGGTAAGTTTCAATATCAGAAGTATCGGGTGGAGTTAAAATATTTCCGGAACAGAATTCCGTGTTTTCTCCAAGATTAAAAATATCTGAGAATTCATCAACATATAATGTTAATGTATCTGAATACATAAAACAATCATTGTTATCTGTAATTTTGACCCAATAATTACCCTCCTCATTAATTTCTATTGAATTTGACTCTGCCCCTGTTGACCATTGAAAAGTATAAAGTTCCGGATTTGATATTTGAGGAAAGATTTCTATGGATTCGCCCAAACAAAGCGAAGTTGATGTGACATTGAGAGAAGTTTTTGGGAAATTCACCTGAATCTGATCCGTTGATTCAAAACCAAAAATATCGGTAACAGTAACGCTGTAAGTACCTGGTTCATGCACCTCAATGGTTTGGGTGGTTTCTCCGGTAGACCATAAATAATTTGTAAAGCGCTCACCGGCATCGAGTGTGACGGGACATAGAGAGCTTTCATTTAAAATGTCTGCGCCTAAATTCACTATTGGAGAATATTTGCTCTGGAAGTAAGAGTGTATTAATGCTTGTTCGAGATCTGATAAAACCCTGCTGTATAATATTATTTCAGCAAAGTCTGTATTCATAAAACCGTAATTGTTGCCTGTTTCACCGTTTCCTCGGCTGCCTAAAGTAACTCTGTTAAAATCAAAATTACCGGATGTGGTTAAGTTTTCAATTAACGAGTTATTTGTAAATGTTGTAATATTTGTTCCGGATGTTAATGATGAAAGCAATGAAAAATTCTCATTCACCCAATTGGATGTGGGTGGAAAATAATATTTAGGTCTTCTTGAACCCCTTATAATCTGAAGGCCGGCACCATCCTGAAAAGATAAGGAAATTGTTTGATTAGTTGTAAATTCACCAGGAATTTCAGTGTTAAATAAAGAGATACCAGATCTGTTAACCCCATATAAATTAACCCTTTGTACCAAAAATGTAGTCAGTTCAATGCCATTATAGTTTAATGCTCCCAGCAAATTGTCATCAATCCCATCAAAACTTACAACAGGCATATTATTGATTGATGTTTCTGGAAAAAGTTCCGGTTGTTTATTTGGATTGTCCTGTAAAAAAACTAATGAACTGTTATTAACAGCAACCCATTCATTAATTTTTCCATTATTAACTGAAATGTTTTGACCAGGGTCCAGCCATAAGAGAAGACCAGAAATTAGTGAAGGATTAAAAGAATGAAAAGAGAATAAACCAGTGGAAATAATTTCATTTTCTTGGTTAAGAGCATCAACTTTCCAATAATAAATTCCATGTTCGGGTAAAATAAAGTTTAAATTATTTTCAGAAGTGTTTTCTTCAAAAACAATATCTGCAAGTAACTCATTACTGCTAAGAACAAAATTATATGATTGAGCTTCAGGGCCTAAATTCCAATTAAAGGAAACAGTTAACTCATTGATTAATTGTCCATCTTTTGGATATATTTCTGTTATTTCTTGCGGAAAAGATTGAAAAAATAACAGTTTTATTAAAAAAATTGAAAGTACTGACTTTTTTACCATTAGGAATCGGGTAAGAATTTATTGTAAAATTACATTTTTCTATTTGTAATAAATCCAAGATTCACGTATTAACTGAGAACTTTCAACTATTATTTTTATTTTTTTTGTAAAATATTACAAAGTATATTTCCAGTTAAAAAAGGGATTATGACAGAATTAATTAATAATCCATTAAATAAGGCAATATTAAGGTTATTAAGTAAAAAAATATTTTGATTGAATCATTAACTTTGTTTGAAAATAAAATAGAATAAAACAATTAAATTCGCCCAATGTATGCAAATAGAACGGTAATTGAAGCCGGCAAGAGAAAAGTGTTTTTTAACTTAACTGAAATTATAAAATATAGGGATTTATTTTGGGCACTTTCTTACAGGGATTTTCGTGTACGGTATGCCCAGACTTTTCTCGGCTTTGTATGGGCATTTATCCAGCCCACAGCTACTCTCCTGATATTTACGTTTATTTTTGGGAAAACCATTAAAGTAGAAACTGGCCAGATTCCTTATCCGGTTTTTGCCCTTGCCGGAATGATTGCATGGAGTTATTTTTCATTTGTAATGAGCCAGGCAAGTAACTCAATCATCAATGCCCAGGCCATGATCAAAAAAATTTACTTTCCAAGGATCATAATACCCCTCTCAAAAGCAGTAACCGGGTCTGTTGACTTTGCAATTACTTTCTTTCTTTACATAGTTTTGATGCTCTACTATAATAGTTATCCTAACTGGAATATAGTGTGGCTGCCAGTCTTTGTTATTATCACATTGGTTGCATCATTGGGAGCAGGTATATGGCTTAGTGCTTTGACGATCAGGTATCGTGATTTTCAGCATATAGTTCCATTTCTGGTTCAAATTGGATTATATGCAACTCCAATAGCATATCCTGCCAATCTGGTTCCTGAGAAGTTTTTATTTTTCTTTTACCTGAACCCAATGGCTGGTGTTGTAGAAGGGTTTAGATGGTGTCTTGTTGGAGGTGAAATGCCTGGGAATTACATATACATTTCATTTGTAGTTGTTACCATTTTGTTTATTTCCAGTCTTTACTATTTCAGGAGAATGGAAAGAATTATGGCCGATATTGTGTAAAAATTATTTCATGAAGAGCATTGTAATAAAGGCAGAGGGTTTATCCAAGAAATTCAGGATAGGCAGTTATCTATCAGCAGGTTTGCGTGAATCAATCATGAATCAATGGAATATACTTTTAGGTCGTAAAAATCAAAATTATAAAGAGTTTTGGGCACTGGATGAATTGGATTTCCAAGTGCAGGAGGGAGATGTGTTTGGGATTATAGGTAAAAATGGTGCAGGCAAAAGTACCCTTTTAAAAATTTTATCCAGAATAACAGAACCTTCAAAAGGGAGGGTGGAAATAACCGGAAGAGTTTCCTCGTTGCTGGAAGTTGGTACAGGATTTCATCCTGAACTTACCGGCAGAGAAAATATTTTTTTGAATGGGACAATCCTGGGGATGTCGAAAAAAGAGGTAAGGGCTAAGTTTGATGAAATTGTTGAATTCTCCGGGGTTGTAAAGTTTATTGACACTCCAGTGAAACA
>CAYXIT010000129.1:0-9233 GCA_964465275.1 uncultured Bacteroidales bacterium
ATCGCCACTCTGATTCTTTTTTTCTTGTTCATCCGTTGTCCTCCATACTGTTTCGTTAACTTGAACGTTAACTTGAATTATCAAAAAAAATCGACAATGAAAAGAAACTATCTGATGAACAAAGGATGGAAGACACAACTTCCGAACCAGATGAAGTTTTTGAAGAAATTGATCGCTCAGACCTGTGGGATGACCCTCTCGTTACCGAAATTTCTCCTATACAGGAGTTTTACAGGGCTGAGGATTACCACCAGGATTACTACGCAAACAATCCCAACCAACCTTATTGTACTTTTGTGATTAGCCCTAAAATGAGCAAACTGAGAAAGTTATTTAAGGATAAATTGTAGCCTGAAGTTAACTGGTAATTGGGTTATTAAATTATCGGAGCAAAGCGCAGATCCCGGTGACTGATAGCGATCCGGGATTGGGTTTTTTCAACGCGGAGACGCTAAGGCGCTGAGTTACCGAAGTGTTTTTTTAGATTTAACTAATCTCTTATCACCATTACCTATCAACCTTTAAACCTTTAAACTTTTCAACTTTTCTACAATATTCTCCGATGCATCAACAAAGGGGAGTAAAATCAGATCAGCGCCGGCCAGTTCAAGTTCTTTGGCCGTGCGTCCATAGTATGATGTAACTGCGATTTTTCCTTTATAGTTGAACTCCTTCAGATATTTTATCAGGGCAAGACTTACCTGCTTATCCGGAAGCGTGGATATCATACACTGTGTATCTCCTGGCAGGATCTCCATAAGTTCAGGGTCATCGGCATCGCCATATTGTGCATGTCTGCCTTTTCGGTTCCATCGTTTAACAGCACGGGGATCAAAATCTACCCCGAACACCCTGAACCCGTTTTTTTCGAGACTGCGCGCAATATTGTTACCATAGGTGCCCAATCCGAATATGATTATATCAAATTTTTCCTTTTCTGCTGCCGCCTTTCCCACTTCCCGAAAAGGATTACTTCTTTCAAATATCCTGAGTGCAGGAGCAACAAACTCATATATCTGATGGGAATACATTATCAGGTAAGTTGACATTCCAATAGTAATAAGCCCCACGAGTGTGATAAGCCCTAAAGTTTCTTCGTCAATTTGTCCCATTGACAAACCCAATGCAGCAAGTATGAGAGAAAACTCTGAGATTTGCGCCACATTTAAACCCGCCAGAAACCCGGTCCGTTTCCTGTAACCCATCAGACCAAGAATGATCATTACTATTATGGGGTTTCCTATTAATACAAATAGTGAAAGAACTAAAGCAGGAAAGATCTGTTCACCCAAAAGTGAAATATCAACCTGGCTTCCGAGATGAATAAAGAAAAACAGAAGCAAAAAATCCCTGAGAGAAACCAGTTTACCGGATATTACCTCACGATAGGGTGTAGCGGCAAGAGAAATACCTCCCAGGAATGCCCCCACTTCTTTACTAAATCCCAGGTAATCGCTGCCTGCCGCCAGGGCTATGGCCCAGGTGAGTGAAAACAACACAAGCAATTCAGGTGTGCGGGCCATCAATGATGTTAACCGGTACATCACATAACGAATAAGTAAAATGATAAAAATCATCATCCCCACACCCTTAACCACAACCCAGATTATTTCCTCCATAATGGAATAATCACTTTGGGTGCCCAATGCTGATAAAACAATCATAGCAATAATTACCACGATATCCTGTACAATAAGAAATCCGATGGATATCTGACCATGCAGGGATTGTATTTCCCTTTTATCTGAGAGAAGTTTTACTATGATAATTGTACTTGAGAAAGTAAGCGCTACCGCAATGTAAATACTGGTTACTGTTTCAAATCCGAGCCATAAACAGATAAAATAACCAAATACCGAGGTGAAAATTACCTGTCCCATACCTGTTGCCAGCGATACCTTACCACTGGTTCTTATTAGAGTAACATCAAGCTTGAGACCCACAACAAACAATAGAACAGCAATACCCATTTCTGATAAAAGGTGAATCTTTTCAATGGATTGAAGAAGATCCAGGCCATGAGGTCCAACGATCAGTCCTACCGCAATAAATGAAACAATCAGGGGTTGTTTAAGCAGCCGGCCCAGAAAACCTATTCCAACTGCAAGACCCAGCAAAGCGGCAAATTCATAAAAACTATCGGCAAATGCATTCATTTTCTGTTAGTTTTTTTTATCTGATTGTTATAATAACATCGTTGTAAAAATACAGAATTACATAAAGGTATTTAAAAATCTTTTTCTTTCATTTTTACATGTCGGAAGAAGCAAAGGCATTGCGCGCTCTATTCAAAAATTCATCTCCAATTAATGCATTGCTGGCGATGATCTCTCTCCCGAAAATAAAGTCATTTCTTCCCGAAAAGTCGGTTACTTCGCCCCCGGCCTGCTGCACAATAAAGCTGCCGGCTGCAACATCCCATGCATTCAGGCCGTACTCAAAGAAAGCATCAAACCTTCCGCTGGCTACATAGGCAAGATCAACGGCAGCACTGCCCAAACGGCGGACTCCATGTGTATTATGCAGACACCATGTAAACAGTTCAAGATACTTTTCCAGGCGCGAATAATCATGATAGGGAAACCCTGTTGCCAGCAGACTATCAGAAAGTTTCTTATTGCCTGATACTGTTATCTCTTTACCATTAAGAAATGCCTTACCATCGCCCCACGAATAAAAACACTCATCGAGATTTATCTCATAGACCACTCCGGTAATGATCTCTGTTTTATGCATCAACGCAATTGAGATACTGAAACACGGAATACCATGTATAAAATTGGTGGTACCGTCAAGCGGATCAATTATCCACATATAATCCTTCTGGTGGGTTTCAATGGTATTCTCTTCGGTAACAAAGCCTGCTTCAGGCAGTATTTGCTGCAGACCTTTTACCAGTTTTTCCTCGGCAGTTTTATCTACGTAGGTTACATAATCATGCGTACCTTTCGATTCTATATGATGTTGCCTCACCTTATCAAGCTCTGAACTGATAAAAGCACCGGTATTTCGGGTCAGTTGTATTACATCTTCGCAAATTTTTTCAGTATTTACCATATTGTATTTCAGATTATTAATTAAACCCGGGGAGTAGCTAAGACTCTGAGCCAAAAAAAGTAATAAGCCACATTTACTTTCTTACTTCCTTAATTTCTTAATTTCTTAATTTCTTAGTTTTCTACTTTCAAATCTTCGGTCTTCGGTCTTCGGTCTCCGGTCTTCCGTCTTCACACCAAATAAACTCCATCTTCATCCAAATGGTTCAGTTCTACTTTTTCAAGGGTGTTAACTTTTGCAGCATTGAAAGGACTTTTGACTTTAATATAATTTTCAGTAAAGCCATACATAAAACCTTTTACGTTTTCTTTTTCCCATAAAACAACAGATGATTTTCCCTTATTTTCTTTGTAAAAAACCTGTTTTTTATGAGAAGAAAGTTGTTGCATGATTTTACTTCTGCGGGCACGTTCAAAAGGATGAACACTTTTATCCATTTTCAATGCTCTTGTGTTCTCTCTTTCGCTGTAAGTAAAAACGTGTACGTATGAAATATCAAGTTTGCGAATGAATTCATAGGACTCACGGAAAAGCTCGTCCGTTTCGGTGGGAAAACCCACGATCAGGTCCGCAGCAATACAGGCATCGGGCATAAGACTTTTAATCTTATTAACACGCGATGTAAACAAAGCGGTATCGTACCTTCTTCCCATATCTTTCAACAGCTTATCAGAACCTGCCTGCAAGGGTATATGAAAATGAGGCATCAATTGAGGGCTTGCTGAAACCAGTTCAATTATCTCATCAGTAAGAAGATCGGGTTCAACAGATGAAATACGGACACGTTCCAGACCTTCTATTTTGATGAGTTCTTTGAGAAAACCCAGGAAATCTTCTCCGTGCTCCTTGCCAAAATCACCAATATTAACGCCCGAAAGAACTACCTCTTTCATGTTGGTTTGGGCAATTTGCGTGGCTGTTTCAATTGTTTGTGCAATGGTATTGCTTCTGCTGCGGCCACGGGCCATGGGTATGGTGCAATAGGAACAAAAATAATCGCAGCCATCCTGTATCTTAAAAAAAGAACGGGTGCGGTCATCCATGGAAAAACCAGGGACAAAACTTTCCGGTTTCTGCACCGCAACATCAATATCATTAACGCTTCCCTTACTCCTGTCTTTCAGATCTTGTATATGTTCAAATAAATTGAATTTATCTGAGTTTCCCAAAACTATGTCCACACCTGGAATAGCTCTGATCTCCTCAGGGTTGAGTTGTGAAAAACATCCTATCACGGCTACATGAGCGTCAGGGTTCTTCCTGAGTGCCTGTTTTATTAGTGTTTTGCAGCGTTTCTCGGCATTTTTGGTAACAGAACATGAATTGATAACATATATATCGGCCGGGTCAGAAAAACTCACCTGTTCAAATCCATCTTCACCAAACTGTCGGCTGATAGATGACGTTTCACTGAAATTAAGTTTACATCCTAATGTTTGAAATGCTATTTTCTTCACAAAATACTTAATTTAAATTATAAGGGAAAAATTCGGAAAGCTTTTCCGGATAGTTCAGAGCCGGAAGGAATACCAAATAATCTTCTTATACAAAGTTATGAAAAATAAGAAAAGTAGCAGGTTAACCATACTCAGTTGATATCATAGCATTTTGATCTTCTGAAAGTGTATTTGAATAATAAAATGGCTTTTAACGGAGACTGCCGGAACCAAATAATCATTTTATCATAAAATTTAAAATTTTAATGAGCCGGTTTTATTTGTTTTCTTGTAATAAGGGGTAGAAGTATTCATTTAAAAAATCAAAAGCTATGAAAAGATTAAGCCTTTTATTGTTACCCCTTACTTTTATTCTTGCCTTCGTTTTTACAGCATGTGAAGAAGATGATACAGCCTTGCACGGACTTACAGCAGATGCAGGCGCTGATCGTGAAGTTTCTGTAGGACAAACAGTTGAATTAAATTCGGGAGCTTCAAATGATATGAACGGCGACGGTTTTAATTCAAACTGGAGTTTTGTCTCACGACCTGAAGGAAGTTCATCAACCATAAATAATGCTGATTCTGAAATTGCCACATTTGTTCCTGATGTAGCCGGGGATTACCTTGTAAAACTTTCCATTTCCAACAGCCTGGGAGAAAGTACTGATGAAGTATTGTTAACGGCTATTAATGCAGGAACCCAGGAAATCGGCGGTACCTACAGCGAAGAATTACATTTGATTAACCTTGTTGAAAATCCGGATGTACCTGATTACATTGTAACAAGCAGTTTAACCATGGCAGCCAGACTCAAAATTGATCCGGGAGTAAGAATTGACGTAACAAGTGACGTATTGATCAGAATCAGAAACAATGGTTTCCTAGAAGCAAACGGTACAGCAACAGAACCGATTGTAATAAAAGGAACAAGTAATGTAGCAGGTTCATGGCGTGGCATATGGAGCGAATCATCCGACTTTGATAATGTACTGAACCACGTTCAGATCTCCGGAGCCGGCAGTAATAATATTACATCCGGAGCACCCAGGACAGCTGTCTATGTAACAGGTAACAGATTGAATATAAACCATTGTACATTTTCAAATATAAATGGTTATGGAATAAGTACAAATTCTACAGGTGCTCAAATACCGCTTGAAAACTGTTTCTTTTCAGACAACCAACAGGGTGCCATGCGCATTACAGCTGCCCAGATCCAATATATTGACAGTGAGACAAACTTTAATAATCATGAAATTGTAATTACAGGAGACAATCTAAGTACAGATTCTGACCATACATGGCCTGCGGCACAGAACGGTAGCTATCTGTTTTCTTCTTCATTAAGTGTCTATGACAATGTTACTATTGAAGCAGGAGCAGTACTCTTATTTGATAATGATGTACTCATTCGTTTCAGAGGAACTAATGGGAAATACCAGGCTTTAGGCTCCTTAGAAAAACCAATTGTTTTTAAAGGTTCGGCAGAACAAGCCGGATCATGGCGGGGGATTACCATCGAAAGCTCAAATATTGAAAATCATTTTGAACATGTACAATTCTTTCATGCAGGCCATAGCGATTTGCTGAGCGGATATGACAAAGCTGCTGTAGGCTTTTCAAGCGATGCACGTGGCACTTTTTCAAATGCTTTTTTTAATGATATTGACGGTTATGGAATGTACATCAGATATGATGATACACAAATATCATTTGAAGATCTGGGTTTCGGACAAAACATTAGCCAGGGGGCTTTACATATACACGCTGCGCAAATTGCCGATCTGGATACTCAAAGCAACTTTGCCGGCAATTATGTAATTGTTAATGGCGGTCAGATAACAGAAGACCGGGATGTAATATGGCCCTCCTTACTGAGTGGTAACTATTTATTTACCAATACAACCACTATTTACGGCAAAGTAAATATTCAACCTGGTGCCATACTGGAATTTGAAAATGATATAATTATGCGTGTACGCAATGATGGTGTTCTTGCAGCAAATGGAACAGCTTCCGAAAATATCATATTCACAAGAAAAAACGGTTCAACTGATTACTGGAAAGGAATATCCATTGAATCCAGTTCAGTAGAAAACAGCATGGATTATGTTGAGATTTCCTACGGTGGGAACAGCGATCTGATTTCCGGTACAGGAAAGACAAATCTCGGACTTACAAGCTCTGCAAGGTTAAATCTTAGCAACAGCACAATCAGTAACAGTTTGGGTTATGGATTGTGGTTAAGATCAGGCGCTGAACTTACCCAGTCAAATAATACATTTAACAATAATGCTGAAGGAGATATTTACGAACCCTGATTATTTATTAAATTTTCCCGGCATAAATAGTGCCGGGAAAATTATTGTAACTTTAATAGAATTTTTTTTAACCCTTATCAAAATTTTTGAGAAATGAAGAAGATATTTACACTAATGGTTGCATTCACTTTTGCTTATCAGTTATCAGCAGGTGAATCAGGATTATTTCAAAAAGATACTATCGAATCAAAAGGTTATGAAGGAGTTAGCCTGTTAGGCGGCGGTTTATTTATAGGTTACTATGGTTACGGCTTTTTTGGTACCCGCAGTTTATCGGTACCTCCCTTTAATGCCTACTATGAGTTTGGAGTGCATGAATATGTTACGATAGGCCCCTTTGCAGGCATGGGGAGATGGAGCTACCAATACATCAACAGCGATTATTCATGGGCCTTTTACCACTTGGGAGCAAGAGGTAGTTTTCATCTTACCAATATCGTCAATGAAGTTCTGGGAGGCGATATTGATGAAGAAAAGATTGACTGGTACGTAAGTGTGGTGAGTGGTTTGGAGATCAGGAACTACAATAGCCAGACATTTCCTGATCTCTATGATAATACCGTAAGAATTTTTGTTGGCCCTATAACAGGGGTTAGATATTATCTCGGAAATAATTTTGCCATTTATGCTGAAGGCGGACGCGGTGCTTTGGGTGTTTTAAGCTTTGGAGTGTCGTTGAAATTTTAATGGTAACGGATACATTAACCTGAAAAATGCTATTTATCTAAAAAAGTATTACCAGGAAAGTTATTTTCCGGTATCAGCCGGCAATAAAATATTTACTCCAAAGTTCTATATATATTATGGAAATTATCAAGATTTTTAATATTTATTCCGGAAGCGCTATAGTATGCAGAAACTGAATTTTTTTTGGCTGGTGACAATTCTTTTCTTCTTAGTTGCATGTGCCGGACCAACAAGTGAAGAAACAGCTTCTGACAATATACAGGAACAGGAAGAAATCATTGATATGCATAATGCCCGAATAGCCCTGGATTATACAGGATCGTATTCGGGCATTTTGCCTTGTGCCGATTGCGAAGGAATTGTTACAGAAGTTATTTTGGTTGATGAAAGCCAGTTTATACGGAGAATTCAATATCTTGGACATGACGACATGGTATTTGAAGAAAGCGGCATATATTCATGGGATGAGTCAGGCAATACAATAACACTGGAAGGAGCCGATGAGCCCAATCGGTATTTTGTATCCGAAAACCGCATCTTTCATCTTGATATGGATGGAAACAGAATTGAGGGGGAACTTGCCAATATGTATATCCTTGAAAAAAACTAATGTCTGTTTAAGAATTCTGAATCAGCTCTCTTGAAATAACAATCTTCTGAATCTCAGAAGTCCCTTCATAGATCTGGGTTACTTTGGCATCGCGCATTAATCTTTCCACACGAAACTCTTTTATATATCCATAACCACCGTGAATCTGAACAGCTTCTGTGGTTACTTCCATGGCAATGTCGGCACAATACTGTTTGGCCATTGACCCTGCCAGCCCATAGGGTTTGCCGGCATCTTTCATCCAGGCAGCTTTACGGTAAAGGTTTCTTGCATTTTCAATCTTTACGGCCATATCGGCCAGTTTAAAAGAAATGGCCTGGTGGTTGCAGATTTCTGTACCAAAAGTTTTACGGGTCTTCGAGTATTTCAGTGCAAGCTCAAAAGCGCCTGCTGCAATACCTGTTGCTTGTGCGGCAATGCCAATTCTGCCACTTTCAAGCGCTCTCATCGCTATGGAAAATCCCTCTCCTTCCCTGCCCAGTAAATTCTCTTTGGGTACCATTACATCTTTGAAATATACATCATGAGTATCGGAACTGCGCATACCCATTTTGTTTTCATTGGGGCCAAGGCTGATACCCGGTAATTCTTTTTCAACTAAAAAAGCATTAATTCCCCTGTATTTCTGCGATGGATTGCTTTGGGCTATCACAATATATACCGATGCATTTTTCGCATTGGTTATCCACTTTTTGGTACCATTGATCAGATAGTGATCACCTTTATCTTCAGCAAGGGTTGACTGGGCACCGGCATCACTGCTGGCATCAGGTTCTGAAAGTAAAAAGGCCCCGATGTATTCACCGGAAGTAAGCTTTGGAAGATATTTACTTTTAGCTTCTTCCCGTCCGAATTTTTCTATTACATGATTGACCAGTGAATTGCAAACCGATAATACTACTGAAACTGCCGGATCAACCTTTGAAATTTCCTCAATGGCCAATGTAAATGAAAGTGAGTCTAACCCTTTACCACCATATTCAGGATCAGCAGTAAGGCCAAAAAAACCCAGTTTCCCCAGTTTCCTGAAATGCTCTGTGGCAAATTCACTGTTTTCATCTCTTTCAATTACTCCGGGCAGAAGCTCTCTTTCTGCAAATTCCCGGGCAATTCGCTGTA
>CAYXIT010000130.1:0-9076 GCA_964465275.1 uncultured Bacteroidales bacterium
ATAGGTGTAATAATCAGAGACAATTGTGCACCCGTTGAAATAGCAAATCCATTGAGTATTTCAAAAAAGCTAATAGCTTCTCCATTATACACTCCCGCCTGTTGGTTTTCGAAAGCATTCCAGGGTTGGAGCAGCTGAATAAACTCAGCATGCAACTGCTCTGAAGCAATTTCGTAATTCATCCCGAAATCACCGGTTTCGGTAGGATCCAGCAGATCGAAAGCGATAACCCGATCACCGCGGATTTCAGCTGATTGTAAACACTCGGTGAAGGTGTTATCATCGTTATTTTCTGAATCGCAGCTTAGGACTGTTGCAAGAAAAATGATTAGAACATAAAGAATTTTCGAAGGTACAAGGTATCTCATGACCGGGGTTATTGATGAAATAATGTTTTCACACTCACCTAACTAAAAGGTGATTATCAAAGTTATGAATTCGTTCTTACATGATATTCGGAAAAATAATTATTTGTTGGTCAAACCTGTTTTATTCTGTTTTCTTCTATATTAAAACTTTGACAATTATGTATATTTGAGAAAGATGGGACTTAAAGAGTGCTATGTCTGCTTACGACTACTTTCTACCTTCCTTTTTTTATACCAAAGCATCAATCATACATCTCCACATACTCCCAGCTATTTCCGAGGTGTTTCAGAATCTTCATAAAGTCATCATACTTAATAACCAGTGAAGCAGTGTTTATGCAAGGGTGAAAACTGATGGTTTTGCTGTTTTCCAGGTTTTTGTCAAGAAAAAGGTGTACATGACGTTCCTTGTCATGAATGAGTGCCAGCGGACTTACAGAACCGGGTTCAATACCCAGGTACTTCTTCATTCGTTTGGGTGATGCAAAGGTGAGTTTCCCCTGTTTCAATCTTTGTTCCAGATCGCGGATATTAAGGTCTTGCCTGTGATCAAGAATAACCAGGTAATGCCGGTTTCCCTTATGATTACGAAAAAAAAGGTTTTTACAATGGGTGGCATCCAGATCTTTCCAGTATTTTACGGCTTCTTCGATGGTGGGTGCAGGAGGATGGGCGTAGTATTCGTAAGCAATATTGAGTTCTTCCAGCAGGGCGTATAGTTGAGGGTCTCCGTTTTTTTCCATAATTAAAATCCGTTTGAAGGGGCAAATTTAGAAAAAGTTTACAAGACAGTATTTAATGAGAATTAAGAGTTTCATCGGTTTACTCAAAAAAAATTCAAAAATAATTTTTATCATAAGAATTTAATGTTTAAGTATTTTTTTTAATATGTTTTCTATCTTTGTCAAAAAGATTAAATAAATAAAACATGAAAAAATCATTCCTGATACTGATTCCTGCTTTGGTTGCCATTCTTTTTATTATGTCGGGCGGTTGCTCAACCGACAATGATGAGATACAGATAGAGGACCCTGCAGATGAATACATTCCCGGAGATGCCGGTGAAATTGCACAAGACATCCAGGTATCTGTTAAATCTGCCACAGCAAGTGAAAATCAGCCTGGAGAAGATATTTCAAAGGCACTTGACGGAGATTACATTACTATCTATCACAGCAGATGGAATCAAACACTGTTTCCTGAAGTACCTGTAGAAATTGAATTTATATTTGATAATGACCTTGATGTGGTTGATTATATGCTCTACCATCCGAGAAAAGATGGTGGTGTTAATGGTTTTATTCTAAATATGGATGTTTTTATCAAAAGCCGCGGTCAGAATGATTATGACGAACTGGGCACATTTGATTTTTCAGCCAATTCATCCACCAGAAGGATTACCTTTCCTGGCGGATTTACCAATCCTGCCTCAATAAAACTGGTTGTTAATGAAGGTCATAATGGTTTTGTTTCAGCATCAGAATTTGAATTTTACCAATATAATGAGCAGGCCGGCAATTATGCCGGTTTCTTTACTGATCTTAGTTTTTCGGAACTTAAAGAAGGAGTGGAAAGAAAACACCTGGGAGAGATAGACAATCCTTTTATTCGCAATATGGCACTGGCAATTTTTGATGGCATTTATGAAACAGAAAGAACCGGTGTTTATTCAACGTATCCTGATCCTGCTTTTATAAGTGCAGAAAACAAAACCAACCGGATGGGATCATATGATAATATGACAGGAATTTATGCAAAAGCCGGAGAAGAAATTGTTGTTTTTGTTGATGAGATACAGGCTGAACTGGTTTTACGTATAGTTGATCATTATGATGGTTATGGTGGCCAGGATTTCTTTCTCAACCCCGGGCCCAACCGCATCACATCTCCGGTTGACGGATTGATTTACCTTATCTACCACGCTGAGCATGATCATAACACCAAAGTAAATATTGCATCAGGGGCAATCAATGGATATTTTGACATAAGCAAACATACCCATGAAGACTGGCAACAGATGATAGCCAATGCAAGTTATGGCTTTTTTGATCTGAAAGGGGAAAAATCGCATATAACATTTACCACGAGCGAACTCAAACAATATGTAACCAATGCTACCCGCCTGGTTGAAGTTTATGACAGTATTGTACTTATGCAGCAGGAGCTAATGGGCCTGTACAAATACGACAGGGTACCCGGGGGACGCCTGTATTACAGAACAAATACCTCCCCCGGTGTTTATATGCATGCTACCGGAAATGCAACAGAATATGCTCCTTCAACTTTGGTACATATTGCCAACCATGCCAGTTTAAGGGGAGATCATATCTGGGGGCCGGCCCACGAAACCGGGCATATTCACCAGACACGCCCCGGCCTTATGTGGATTGGACTTACTGAAGTAACCGTTAACATTTACTCTCAGCATGTACAAACCAGCTTTGGCAATGCTTCACGTTTGCAAACAGAAAATATTTCCGGATACAGTAATCGGTATGAAAAGGCTTTCTCTGAAATCATAGCACCCGGAATGGCTCACGGCGCCCATGGTGATGTATTTTGTAAGCTTGTCCCCTTCTGGCAATTACAACTCTATTTTGCCAAGGCAAAAGGGTATAGTGATTTTTACAAAGATTTGCATGAGCAAATTCGCATCAACCCGAATCCACCTACCGACGGGCATAGCCAGATAGAATTTGTAAAAACTGTGGTACAAGTGGCACAAAAAGACCTTACTGAATTTTTCGAAGCCTGGGGTTTCCTTACTCCTATAGATATGGACATTAATGATTACGGAACACGCAGGCTAACCGTAACTCAGCAGCAAATCAACGAAACAAAAGACTGGATTGCCCAGCAGGGATATCCTGAACCTTCTGCTGTGGTACAATACATCACTGACGCTACAGTTGATATTTTTCAATCCGGAAACTCTAGAGTTGAAGGCTCCGGAAGCCGAAGCGGGGATTTACTGAACATGACCGGTTGGCAAAATGTAGCTGCTTTTGAAGTTTATCACAATGATGAATTGTTCTTCATTTCGTCGCTTCATACTTTTTCAGTGCCACAGCTTCCTTCAAATATTACAGTTATGGCTGTTGGGGTTGATGGCTCAAAAATCAACGTTGAACTTTAACAGTAACCCCGGCTAACATTTCTTTTAAGGTGAAGAATCCATAAAATAGTTCAGGGTTTAATTCATCTATTGCATTTTACCAATAAAAACCGGTTTTTCAGTCTCTTTTAATACATCTTCAGTATTACTGCCAAATATTAGTTTATGCAGTTTTCCTTTGCCTTGATTTAGCAGAGCAATCATATCCGGATTTTGCAATCTTACAAAACTTTGCAGGGCATCTTCAAGGCTATGATTATTAATAACATTTATAGCATAGTCTTTTATTTTCCTGGTTTTAGCTATTATCTGCAGTGAATCTATTGCCTCAGGGGCTGAATGCTTTTCATCTGTAATAACATAAACCAGTTGAAGCCGGGCATTAAGCTTTTCTGCAAAGTCAATTACTTCTTCAATTCCATCCTGGTCTTCCTGCTCAATATCAACTGCTAATGCAATTTCAGAAATTTTGGAACTAACCGGTTCATCCTTAATTATTATGACAGGATTGTTTATCTTTCTTATTAACTTTTCTGTTGAAGAACCAAAAAGTATTTCCAGAAAACTAAATTTATCACGACTTCCTGAAACAATAAGATCTGCATCAAATTCTTTCATATATTGGTTGAGATCTGATTTACTGGTATTAAACCTTACAAAAGAATTAATTTTAAGATCTGAAACGACATGCCGTTTTGCCTGCTTATTAATCAGTTCTTTATGTTGCTTCATTATCTTATCATTTAACTGCACAGCAAGCTTACCGTTGGCATCAATAGCATCACCTGAGGCAGTCAGAGTTTGAATATGAGCCGGGATAATAATATTCAAAAGAACAATTTCATTTATGTGAACTTGTCTGGCAAGATTTATAGCAAAATCTACTACTATATCAGATAATTCATTTAGTTCTGTTGGAATCAATATTTTATTCAGATGCATAATAAATTAATTTTTTAATCTTTAATAAACTATTTCTGTGCCATAGTAATCTGTACAATAATCAATATTACATTAATCTAATTTTCAGATACTTGTCAGGAATGGAGAAATATTTCATTTTTAATCTTGTGGAACTTATTCAACAGTTGTAATTTAGATGGGAAATTAATCACCTGAACAATTCTTTAAACCCGATAAACTTACATTTATGAAGAGTTTTGATTATTACGGTATTCTTGCACAAAATATTCCAGGGCTTGAAGTGTTGCTGATCAATAATTCTTATGAAGTGCTGGACAGATTAGGAACTGAAGCACAAAAACAAGGCTGGGGAGAAAATAACGAAGTCAATAATAGTATTTCAACAATTTTCCCGAAAGAAATTGAAAAAATTATAACCCCTTTACTTAAAATTGGTTTTGATTCCACACCCATAAGTCGCGAATTTACAGCAAATCAAAACCATTTTTCTGTAAGAATAATTCCACTTATTAAAACCGAAAACCTGCCTTTTTGTATTCTCATAATACAAAACATAACTGAAACCAAACTGATTGAAAAAAGATTACATGACTCAATGCACGAGGCAAAAGAAGCCAGCAGGGCCAAAGATAATTTTGTAGCCAGAATGTCACATGAGATCCGTACGCCTCTTAATGCAATTTCAGGTTTTACTGAACAACTTGAAAAAACCCGCCTGACAAAAAAACAAACCGATTACGTTCACATTGTTAGAAATGCATCGAAGCATCTTGTTACTATTATTGATGACATTCTTTTGTTATCAAAAATTGAATTGGGCCAGATTGATCATCATGTGGAACCCTTTAAAATTGGAGCTATTCTAAAAGAAATTGACGATGTTTTAAAAATAAAACATAAAGCAAAAAACCTGGATTTTAAGATCCAGTGCGAATTATTGACCGATGAGTTTTTGCTTGGAGAACCATCAAAACTAAGGCAGGTTTTGATAAATATAGCCAACAACGCCATAAAATTTACCCGAAAAGGAAGTGTTTCAATAAAATGCCTGCATATTAAAAACACTGATTATCAGCGTACTATAAGATTTGAAGTAACAGATACAGGAATCGGAATGGATGCTGATGAAATAAAAAGTATTTTCAAACCATTTCATCAGTTGAATATTACTAATGGATTTAAATATGCAGGCTGCGGCCTGGGACTTACCATAAGTAAAGAGCTGGTTGAATCAATGGGAGGGATTATAAAAGTGGATTCCACCCCAGGTAAAGGATCAACTTTTAAATTCTCCCTGGATTTCATAAAAGCCAGCAGATCAGACATCAAAGCATATAAAACGAAAGAGGAAAAGAAAAAACTTTTACCACTTGATAAGGTACGTATACTTTTCGTTGATGATGATCCGGTAAATCTTTTACTGGGCAGGGTTATACTTAAAAAATTCAAGGTAAAAACTGATTTTTCAAATTCTGGTACTGATGCTTTGAATAAATTTAAGAAAGGCCGCTATGATATCATTTTTCTTGACATCAATTTGCCTGATTATAATGGAATGCAAATAACCCAAATGATCAGAGATGAAGAAAATGACCTTGAAGAAAAACAGAAAACCCGAATCATTGCTATGACCGCCAATGCTATGAAAAAACAAATTGAAACATACATACAGGCAGGAATGGATTCAATCATGCTAAAGCCCTACGAGGAAGAAACACTTTATCGTAAAATTGTGGCTTATACCACGAAAGTTGAAGAAGATCACATAGCTGTTGGAACGAAGCTTCCCGCTGATAAATCAACAGATTATAACCTGGAGCATTTGCTGAATTTTACAAAGGGTGATTCTGAATTTACCATTTTAATGCTGGATACTTTTCTAGAGAGCGCCCAAAACTCCTTAAAAAAAATAAAATCAGCCTACATCCAGAATGATTATAATGCCATAGCTCAAGAAGCCCATCGGCTGATTCCTTCAGTTAAACAACTTGGTTTGAAGAAAACAAGCCGACTGCTAAAAAAAATTGAACAAAGATATTTAAGGAAAAAGCAATTCAGGAAAGATCCGTTATTAATTGAAACAGCTATTAATGAACTTCAAAAAGGAATAAAGTCAATAAAAAGTTATAAGGCAAAATAATTAAGTAATTATTGATCATTTGATTGTTCTGAATATTTCCTACTTTTACTATTCATCTTTATACGCGAAGAAATGAAGGAATCGATTTTGATCATAGATGATGACCCTTACATTGTAAACTTATTGGATAATTATTTCAGAAAAGAGGGATATGCAACACACAAGTTAATTAAAGGGAAGCCTGCAATACCGCTTATACAAAAAACCCATTTCGATGTAATTTTGTGTGATATACGTTTACCGGATATTGATGGAACCGAGCTTTTATTACAAATCAGGAAATTATCACCTGGATCTGCAGTGATCATGATGACTGCCTATGCTGAGATTCAGACTGCCGTTAACAGCATTAAATCAGGCGCATTTGATTATATAACCAAACCAATTCATCCTGATATAATCACCGATCTGATCAAAAAGGCCATTAAGAGTAAGAAGTTTCAAACATCATCAGTTACTGAAGACTTTTTAACAGGCAATTACAGTAAAATGATCGAGCTCATTGACCAGGCAAAACTGGTTGCCCCTACTGATATGTCTGTTCTTATCGAGGGTGAAACAGGATCGGGTAAGGAATACATTGCCAGGATGATCCATAATCTGAGCAAAAGAAAAGAAAAAAAATTCATTGCAATTGATTGTGGGGCGATTCCTAAGGAGCTTGCCGCCAGCGAACTTTTTGGCCATGTAAAAGGTTCATTTACAGGGGCAATATCTGATAAAAAAGGTTTTTTTGAGCAGGCAAGCGGGGGGTCAATATTTCTTGATGAAATAGGAAATCTGTCTTACGAAACCCAGGTAAAGCTGCTTCGGGCAATCCAGTATAAAGTGATCACCCGCGTGGGCGATACAAAATCTATTCCCGTAGACCTGAGGTTTATTGCAGCAACAAACAGCAATCTTAAAGATCAGGCAATAAAAAAAAGTTTTCGTGAAGATCTGTATCACAGAATCAATGAGTTTAAACTGGAACTTCCTCCCCTTCGCGAACGTGGTGATGATATATTATTGTTTGCACATAAGTTTCTGGAACAGGCCAACGCCGACCTAAACAAATCCGTTGAAGGTTTTGATGATGAAGTAAAAGCAGTTTTTAAAAACTATTCATGGTATGGTAACCTTCGTGAATTGAGGAATGTTATAAAAAGGAGTGTGCTTGTTACAAAAGATGATATTATAACTGCCGTTTGTTTGCCTGAAGAAATAATAAATGACAATCAAAGTAAGCCAATCATTAAAAAACAACCTGTTGTTCTGAATCTCAGGGATGCAGCTCAAATGGCTGAAAAGTCAACCATTGAAAACGCATTGAAAGAAGTAAATAATAATAAATCGGAAGCTGCCCGGTTATTGAGCATTGATCGAAAAACCCTTTATAATAAGATAAGAGAACTGGGGATTGAATAAAAAACCAGGGCTGCATTAAAAACCGGCAACCCTGGTAAATAAAAAATTTATTTTTCACTAAGATATCTCCTTACCTTTAACCTCGAAGGAAATCTTTGCGTTTACTGCATATGAAGCAATTTTGTTGTTCTCAACATTTGCATTCATGTACTTTACATAAATTGACTTGATATTACTCACTGTTTTAGCAGCTTCCGTAACAGCATTTTCTGTTGCTTCAGTAAAGCCTTTGTCAGAAGTTCCAATAACTTCAATTACTTTTACAATCATAATTTGATCTCCTATTTTAAGTTAAAAATGTATTTATTGTATGGTAAAAACTATGCCAACACAGTGATCAAAAATATCCGGTAAGACTTAATTTTCTGAGTCCATATGATATTCTATCAACCTTACCATAAACAGGCGAACACAGAAACGGGAATAATAAAAGCCTGAGATTTTATTCCGATCATTTAACCGGAGTTACCTGTTCTTTGTTAAACAAACCACAAAACTGTGGAGAAACTTACACAGCGGAAAAGTTGTATTTGCATTTACAATTAACTCATTGGGCTTAACCTTATCATCTGAATTTAATCCTGATCACCATCTTCTATCCATCTCCGGGCTTCAGAATCTTCCTCGATGGGATAGTATCTTACTTCTCCAGCTATAAAAGGTTTTGCCAGCCTGGTTATATTTTCTTCCCATTTTCCGGTTCCCACTACTACCAGCTTTTCTATATCATTAAAATAGCGGAAATAGGTTATAAAATCCTTCCATAATGCAGCAGGTTCGATACCTTCGATTTCCGATGGGTCGATCCTGATGAAAAGCCTAAGTTTATCATATTCCCGTTTTGTCTTCTCAAACAGGGCATTGATTTTATCGTAATCGGCTTTCTCAAGTTTTCCTTCAGCTCTGAAAGCTATTATTTTGCCTTTTGTAAAAGCTAGTATTTTAAACATTGCTGTTCTTTTTTATGAAAAATATTATCTGAAAACTCCTACCAGTGCTGCAATCAGCAATCCGGCAAGAAATATCCAGAAAACTGCACTTATTGCCAATGCAGGTACATCCCTTTCACCCGGTTCGGGCACATTTTCTTCCCTCTGATAACCTGTTCGGTAACTTGGTGGG
>CAYXIT010000131.1:0-8762 GCA_964465275.1 uncultured Bacteroidales bacterium
TTCAAACCTACCCACCGGCATGTATTTATACCGGTTTACTGGCGATGGATTAATGATTAAAACCGGGAAACTAATTATTAACTAAAAACACTAACTTCCAATGAAAACAACCCTAAGCACAACTATTTTATTACTCTTCGCCCATATTTGCCTTGCGCAGGATTTTTGGATGCAACTGGATGTGCCTGAAAATTTTGTTGGTCGTTCCATGGATGCAAATTCATTGGTTTGGCTGTTTGTTGGCACTAACGATGGAGTATATCGTTCAACAGAAAATGGTTTTAACCTAAGTAAAATAGGACTTGAAAATGTAGTACTAGGATTAACAATTGACATACAAGATAATATTTTTGCAGGCTCTGGCCCTATTTATTTATCTTCGGATAATGGAGAACTATGGAATGAAATAACTACACCTTCAGATGTTAATGTAATTTATGCCAAGGAGGGAATAATATTATATGGTTTCTGGGGTGGTATTTACAAATCAACCAACAATGGAGATACCTGGGAACAAACTTTAGAAATAAGCAATGCAAAAGAAGTGGCAAGCATAATAGAAACCACAGATGGAACTATGTATGCCGGTATCACAGCCTGGTCAGTACCCGGTGGTGGTGTTTACCGCTCAATGGATAATGGCGATACGTGGGAGCATGCCGGTCTTTGGAATCACTATATCAGGTCTCTGGCAACAAATTCGCAAGGAACTCTATTTGCCGGCAGCATAGGGGATGGAGTAGGAATATACAGTTCTGACGATAGCGGCGAAACCTGGAAGGGTTTAAAAAATGATGTATTTGTAACTTCCATTGTTGTAACCCCCGAGGATGCAATCTATATTGGTTGTTCCAATGAGCATGGCACTCAGGGTGGAGTATTCCGCTCTTTGGATGATGGAGAAACATGGGAAATGATAAACACGGGCTTAATAGGCTGGGAAAATCAGAATATTTATGGTTTAACACTATCCCCCAATGGATACCTGTATGCTTATGGTAACCATCTGCACCGCAGTATCGAACCGGTTTTTGAAACGGTGTGCAGCGTTACGGCGACAGCCAACCCTCCCGAGGGTGGCAGCACGAGTGGCACGGGCGAGTATAATCAAGGGCAAACTGCCACCCTCAGCGCAACGGCAAATGAGGGTTATGCATTTGTAAATTGGGCCGATACTTTAGGCGTTGTGCTCTCAACCGATTCGGTTTATAGCTTTACAGTAGTAAGAAGTATTAAGATGATTGCCAATTTTGAGTTCACCAACAGCATACAACATCATACATTCAGGGATATCAGCATGTATCCCAACCCGGCATCTGACAGGCTGCACATAAGCATAGAACGGCCGGCCATTGAGCACCAGCACAAAACACTTTTTATCAGCGATATGCAGGGCCGCGGCATACTTACCCAAAGTTTTACCGGCAACAGCCTAAATGTATCCCTTGAAAGTTTCAGCCCCGGCGTATACCTGGTATACATCATGACCGGGCAAAACGTGCTGCGGGCGGGGAAGGTGGTGGTAGGGTAAAGATCTTTGTTTTTGAAACCGCGGAGACGGAGAGACGCGGAGTTGCGCGGAGTTCTCCGGGTATGACTTTAAGGTCGTGCCCGGAGTTGTTTTTACATCCCCCCGACCCCGTTGACTTCGTCGAACCCTTCGGGTTTGAAAGGGGGAGTTGGCCGGTACTTGTTTCGGTCTCCGGTCTCCGGTCTTCGGTCTCCGGTCTCCTTCCCTACTTTCCCATTTTCTTATTTTCTCGCTTTGCCACCAACCCACCACCTACCTCTCCCCAGGCAAAGTAACCATAAACTCAGCGCCTCCGCCCTGGCGGTCATAGACTTCAATGGTACCGTGATGTTTTTCTACTATGCTTTGGGTGATGGCAAGACCGATACCCAGTCCGAAATCCTGACTGGCAGTTTTGGTGGTAAAGCTGGAATCAAAGATGCGTTTTTTGATCTTTTCGGGTACGCCAGGGCCATTGTCGGCAACTTTAACCCAAACATTGTTTTTATCTTCTGACAATCCGCATGAAATATATAATTCACCCATGTCGTTCATGGCGTCGCAGGCATTGATGATCAGGTTGGTCCACACCTGGTTGAGTTCTCCTACAAAGCAGCGCACAGGTGGAATTTCAGGAAAATCAATCTTTACCTTTACATCTTTGAGCCGGTTGCCCAGGATTTGCAGGGTTTCCCTGATCCCTTCGCGTACATCGGCCACTTCGGGCTCTTTGCCCGACTGGCGGCTGTAGCTTTTCAGGCTTTTTACCAGGTATTCGATCCTGGCAGTTGATAACCGTATGCCGTTTATAAACACTCCCGACTGATAGGCATCCAGCAACAGCTGAAGCATTTCTTCCTTTTCCTGCTTCTCGGCAAAGGGCCTAAGGCGTTCCATTGTATTATTATCCATTTCTGCCATAGCGCGGATCCGGGCCCGGTTCAGGTGCGGGAATTTCTTTGCGAGTTCTTTCATCCGTGCCCTTTGTTCGGCGGTATCAGAAAATTCTCGTTTCAGACCGATCTCAAAGAAAAACCTTACCAGACCTGTATCGGGTAATGCTGATGCTCTTTGTGCCATATCAGGCAGATTGGCTGAAAGGTAATCAACAGACCGCAGCAAAGCAGAAGCGGGGTTGTTGATCTCGTGCGCCAGCCCGGCGGTAAGTTCACCCAGGGTAGCCATTTTTTCCTGAGAGATCAATGCATTACGTGTACGTTCAAGTTCCCGGATGGTCTTTTTCAGGTGGTTTTTTTCCGCTTCCAGCTGTTTGGTTAATTCGGCTACTTCCACATGAAGGTTTACAACACTGCGGTATCTGTCGGCAAGATTGGAAAAGATAAGTCCCTGGAGTGTTTTACTGACATTGGGAAATTTTGTAAGAAACACCTCAAAACTTTCGTGATCAAGGGAAAGAGTGGTTACCTTGGTGCTGGCTTTGGCACTGGTAAAAACAGGCTCCCCTGTCTGGAAGGAGAGCAGTCCGATGAAATCACCGGGGCCCTGCATACCGATATTGGTATTTCCATCTTCACTCTCTTTTACCTGCGACACATAACCATCAAGAATAACAAAAAGCTGATTGTTTTGCTGGTTTTCCCTGAGCATGTATTGCCCCTCACTGAAGGTTTTTTTGAGTTTTGTCAACAGCCCGGAACCGGGCATCATCTCCCTGATCTTTTCCACGAAAGTGCTCTTATCGTAAATAGGCCTTGCCGATGCACCAATTACGTTAGGATTGCGTTCTGACTTGGGTTTTTCAGGTCTGCGTGATTTCATCTTTTCCTTGGGAAATTAAGAGAATAATTACACGTAACCCTTGTTTCGGATAGCCTCCTGTAGCCTTTCCTGGTCAAGCACGGCCATATATGGCAACAGTTCCTTCTGCTGTTCTATCACATAAGTGGTAAGTTCATCCACTGCTACTTCAAGGATCTGTTCGGGCTTCCAGGGTTTTGCAATGTAACGGTTGAGTTTGGCGTTGTTTACAGCTTCGATGGTTTCTTCCAGACCGGCTTGTCCGGTAAGCAACACTTTACGCGTAGATTCTGTAAAAGGATCTTTCTGCATTTCAATCATCAGGTCAACCCCTTTATCGCCGGGCATAATATGATCGCAAATGGCCAGTCCGATTTCATTGCCTTCTTCTTTGATCTCTTTGATCAGCTCACGTGCCTCATCAGCTGAATGTGCCATTTCTATGGGGAATATATCTTCAAGCTTTGCCAGATCGCGAATGACTACATCCAGAACCTGGGGTTCATCTTCCACACAAATAATATAGATATCAGACATAATTTTTCTTTTTTAGTTCATAATTAACGGCCAGTATAGTTGTGACAGAACAAGCACAGCAACAATGCCCACCAATCCGATGATAATCCCTACCTTAACCATATCATTTGTTTTAATAAAACCGGTACTCATAGCAATGGCATTGGGTGGTGTTGAAATGGGCAGCAGCATGGCCATATTACAGGCTGCACCAATAACCAGGCTGGTGATCAACAGGCTGAAGCCTTCGCCGGCAATGCCTGATGTTCCCATACTCACGGCGAGAGGTATGAGTAATGTAGCAGTAACTGTATTGGAGAGAAAGTTGGAAAGCATCAATGCTACAAATCCAAATACCAGCAAAAGCAACAACTGCGGAAATGCATCCCAGCTTATACTTGAAACCAGCCACATGGCCAGTCCGGTATTTTCCATACTGATACCCAAAGCAATGCCCCCTGCCACCAGCCAGAGTACTTCCCAGGGTAAAGAACGGATATCATCCTGTTTCATAACACTGGTAACCGTTAACCCTACGATAGGAAGAAACGCCACCATGGAACTCGGTATGCCGTGTTGTGCTTCGGTAAACCACAGCAGTACGGTTATCCCAAATAAAGCATATAAAATTTTGGCTTTTAATGATTTATCAAAGCTACCTTTCAGACTAAGCCTGAAACTCTCAACAGAAGGCGGATAAAAGATTCTCATAGCAGTCCAGGCTATAAACAGCAGTAAAATAGTTAGCGGCAGCATAAGTGCCACCCACGAACCGAATGCAATATTGATACCCTGCTGGGCAAGATTGGCAATGACTATGGCATTAGGTGGTGTGCCAATGGGAGTGGCCATGCCGCCAATATTTGCAGCAATAGGAATACTCAGTGCCAATATAATACGAAACTTATCTTCCTTACTCACCTGCACGGCAATAGGGATAGCCACTGTCATCATCATGGCTGTGGTGGCCGTGTTGCTCATAAAAGCCGAAAGGGTTGCCGTTACAATCATCAAACCAAGTATGATAAACATGGGTTTCTGACCAAAAGGATTTAACAAAACATTTGTAAGGTTTTTATCAAGATTGTACTTAACCGAAGCTCCTGCCAGCATAAAACCGCCCAGGAAAAGGATAATAATGGGATTGGCAAGCGTTCCAAAGAAAACAGAAAAAGAAACCGGCTGGTAACCCACGAGTTTATGATTTGTATCGGCCACAAGTTTTGTTTCGCCGGAAAGTCGCGCACTTTCAATGGTAACCATCTCACCCTTCTCCAGTACATTTACTTCAACAGCTTTGTAATTGCGGGCATTTTCTATAATATAAACTGTATTGCCATCAATGGCTGATGAAGGTACGAGCCAGACATTCTCTGCATGAGCCTGAACTCCTGTTGCAGGCAGTTCTGCATCGGAATACAACAACCCCTGCTGGCTCAGCAGCGTGATCTGTAAAAAGATCACCAGCATGGATGTGGAATAAATGGGAATGGTTTCGAACATCCAGAAAACGGCTGCCATTAGAAAGATGCCCAGAGCAATATGCCCTGCGTATGACAAACCGTCGAACTGAAAAAAAAGGGGCAGCAAAAAACCCAGCAGCCCAAGAGAAAGTCCGGTAAGAGTTTTCAGGTTGCCCTGTTTTTGTTTTTTAATCGGCATAAAGTGGTTAAAATTTAAGCTTGAACCTTACAGGTAAAGTTATGGCAATTCTCACAGGAATATGGGCAATGGTTCCTGGTACCATATCAGGAAGTTCATCCAGCACCTTTAGCACTTCCTCATCGCAACCGTAACCGATTCCCCTTATGATATGTGCATTGGAGATCGTACCATCCTTTTCCACAATAAAATTCACCAGAACAATGCCCTCTGTTTTATTTGCTATTGCCTGATCAGGATAACTGATATGCTGATCAATGAAGGCCTTTATACCTCCGGGATATGCGAGACTGGGATAGCTGTCGGCAATAAGATGGATCAGATCGTCATCATTTTGCTCAGTTCTTATGACAGTAAGCTCGTTGCGGTATACGCTGGAAACATTGTATCCATTCACAAAGATGATCTCCTTACCGCCTTTGTCAACGATGTGATGGATATTCGCACGAACTGCAGCAGATGAACCTGATAAGAATAAAATAATCAAAAGCAATATAAAAATCTTTGCCGAAAAGACTAACAGATTGTTCCTGTATTTTTGGCACCTGCGGGTCATTGCATTGTATTTTTTTGGTGGAATGGTGATTACTAATTGATGAGGCTAAATTACAAAAATTAGTGTATTAACCTGGAAAGATTGCAAAAGAAAAAGCCCTGTTTTGCAGGGCTTTTTTCATAGGGGAATAAAAAATAAAGGGATTGAATATGTGACCGGAATTTATTTTGCGGTCAGAGCATTATTCTCTCTCATTTATGTTTTCTTTCGGTGGCGGTGGGGGTGGCAGAGCAAACCGGATAGGCAGATTATATTGTACCCTTACATTTTCACCTCTTTGCCGGCCCGGTTTCCAGGCGGGCATGGCTTTTACAACACGAACGGCTTCCTCATCCAGTGATGTTGCCACACTTCGTAATACTTTCACATCAGATACTAATCCGTCTCTTTCAACAATAAAGGAAACAAAAACAGTTCCCTGTATTCCGGCATTTCTTGCTTCCTCAGGATATCTGAGGTTTTCCATGAGAAATTTCATTAATCCATCCATCCCACCGGGATATTCCGGTTCCTCCTCAACGACGACAAATACCTGGCCCTGTTCATTCTTTTTGTGAACAGATTCTTCTTTTACCGGCGGTGGCTCAGGCGATGTTTGTGCCTGGAGATTAAAAGACTGTACAAAAAACACCATTGCAATAACAGGAAGAATAGCAAAGAGTTTTACAATTTGTTTTTTAAGTGATTGTTTGTTTTTTTCATTCATCATAATAAAGCGTTTTTGGATTATGGAAATATTAAATGGATTGGTAACGGGCATATATGAGCCTCCCATGGCAAATTCCAGCAACGATTTCTGGTAATCAACCCGTGAAAAGCTTTTGAGCACATGGTTGTCAGCTTCAAATTCGTGGATATTCTGTAATTCTTTTCTAAGCATATAATAAAACGGGTGAAACCAGAATACAAGCCGCATAAGCTCCATAAAAACCACATCCCATGAATGGTTCAGCTTATGATGTGCCCGTTCGTGACAAAGGATCTTATCGAAATGCGGAGTTCCTTTAACTTCCGAAGGGATAAAAACCCAGCGAAAGAATGAGAACGGACTATAGGGCCTTTTCAGCCATACAATCTGCACATCATCATGATTTTCTATGGTGTGACTTTTTACAATATTCAGCAATTTCAAAAGTCTGGCGGCCAGCACAAACAGAAGAAGCAGTGTAAATACTCCTGCAAATATCTGCCACCATGACAAAGAGGCAAAGAGGCTGCTTAACCAATGTGTAGCAGCAGGCACCCCTGATCCGGCAACTACAATCACTTCCGGTAAAAGAAAGATACTTGTTCCGGATGCACCAGCTCCGATAAGCGGTATCTCTATTCCGGCCGGAATGGCCAGCACCAGCGAGAGTATAAAGGAAAACAACAGGTAACTCCGGTTAAAAACCAGTCTGCGGCTTCTGCTGAAAAGCAGGTAATATGCACTTCCAAATAACAGCAGATAAACCGACGCGCGTATGATATATTCGATGTAGCTGGACATTGTATCTTTGATTTGTGGTTTGTGATTTTTGATTTTTTACTGCGGAGACGCTGGGGTACGGAGTTCACGAAAGTTTGTTTTAAACTTCAGATTTTCAGTTTTTTCATCCCCCCAACCCCCTTCAAAGGGGGAGTAGGTCGGAGTAAGCTTCCGTCTTCCGTCTTCCGTCTTCGGACTTCGGACTTCCATCCTACTCCACTCCCTCCTGCCTCCTTATCTCATCATCAATAATTTTCTTCATGGCTTCCAGGTCGGACACTGACAGGTCTTTGTCGCGCGAGAAAAATGATACCATTTGCTGAACGGAGTTTCCGAAATAATTATTGAGCATACCCCTGAAAAGTTGCCGGGTATAGGCTTTTTTCTCAACCAGGGGGAAGTACCGGTGTGTTTTGCCAAAAGCCTTGTGGCCCACAAATCCTTTCTTTTCCAGTATCCTGATTATGGTGCTTACGGTTGTGTAGGCAGGCTTGGGATCGGGTAACCTGTCAATCACATCCCGCACAAATCCTTTTTCTATTTCCCAGAGGACTTGCATGATCTCTTCTTCGGCACGGGTTAGTTCTTTCATTATTTTATTTATTTATGGAACGCGGATGATTGTTATAGTTAATGGGTTAATGGGTTAATGAGTTATTAAGTAAATGATGATTTTGGTTTTTAAGATTATCATTATTATGTGCTTGATTTTGCTGAGATCAAAGGCAATTTAGTTTTATAGTAAAAATGTGAATTTTAGGAATTCAATGAAATCAAACTGATAGTTTCATTATACAAACATAAAACTAATTTTTTAGTTTTACAACTATCTTGTTAGTTATTTTTCAAAAAATATTCTCTTTGCCCTATACATGCGGCCTGAACAATTTTTCTTACTTTAGCCGGAAATTTCGATTTCTTAACATTTTCAAAACACAATAAAAAGCAAACACAGTTATGATCACCCGACAACTGATTGATCCCAGAAGTATTGTAGTAATAGGAGGTTCAAATGATATCCAGAAACCGGGAGGTAAGGTATTAAAGAACCTGATAGACGGTGATTTTGCCAGCGATCTGTATGTAACCAATCTCAAGGAAAGTGAAGTCCAGGGAATAAAAAGTTACAGTGATCCTGCCGATCTGCCCCAGGTTGACCTGGCCATCATTGCCATAGCTGCCCGTTTTGTTCCTGATACAGTAAGGGTTCTGGCAGAGCAAAAGCAAACCCGTGCATTTATCGTACTATCAGCAGGATTCAGCGAAGAAAGTGAAGAGGGAGCCCGACTGGA
>CAYXIT010000132.1:0-8641 GCA_964465275.1 uncultured Bacteroidales bacterium
TTGAAAAGAATATTGAAGAAATGCAGATGCTGGGTCTTGAACTGGAAGCTCTTGACCTTTATAATGAAGATGGTACCAGTTTAAAGGATGCTATTGTTCGCTTCGGCAGGGGTTGCACCGGGGCATTCATTTCACCGGATGGCCTGCTGGTTACCAATCACCATTGTGGCTATGGTGTAATACAATCCCACAGCAGTGTGGAAAATGATTACCTTACTGAAGGATTCTGGGCGGCCAGCAGGGATGAAGAATTGCCTAATCCTGGTCTTACCATTACCCTGCTTGTGCGTATGGAAAATGTTACGGCAAGGGTTTTGGAAACTATTGATCCCAACATGGACGAAAAACAGCGCAACGAGGCAGTGCGGGAAATTTCGCGCGAGATTGCCGATGAAGCGAAAGAAGACGGGCGATACGAAGCAATGGTAAATCCTTTTTATTATGGTAATGAGTTTTATCTTTTTGTGTACAGCATTTATCGTGATGTGCGACTGGTAGGTGCGCCGCCTTCATCCATCGGAAAGTTTGGCGGTGATGTGGATAACTGGATGTGGCCGCGCCATTCCGGCGATTTTGCAATTTTCAGGGTATATGCCGATGAAGAAAACAATCCGGCAGAATACAGCAATGATAATGTACCCTTCAGTCCTGGTCATTTTTTTCCCGTTTCCAATCGCGGTCCTGAAAAACATGACTTTACTATGGTTTACGGTTTTCCCGGAAGTACACAACGTTATTTAACATCCGATGCTGTTGATTATATCGTAGAAAGTGAGAATCCCATGGGCATTAATATTCGTACCCGTGTATTGCAGATTTATGAGCAGGAAATGGCCAAAAGTGATGAGGTGCGCATTCAGTACGCAAGTAAACATGCCGGTGTTTCCAATGCATGGAAAAAGTGGATGGGAGAAAACAGGGGTTTACAGAGGCTTGATGCAGTGAATGTAAAAAAGGAACTGGAACGCGAATTTGATCAGTGGGCTCAGTCCGGATCAATAGAAACGGAGCCATACAGGGGACTCATAGATGCTTTCGAACAATATTATATTGAATATCTTCCCGCCAGGTTTGCAATGCGGTTATATTTTGAAGCCGGAAGAAGAATTGAAATTACACGGTTTGCTGAACAGTTTTCACAGCTTGTTACATTGAGCAGCGAGAAAAATCCTGATCAGGAAAAGATTGATGCGGAAATTGAGAAACTAAAAAGATCAGCAGAAAGTTTTTTCAGGAATTACAACAGCAATATCGACCGGCAGATCATGGCAGAAATGATACGGCAGTATATGAAATATGACGGCGAGATGACACCAGATGTAATTGCTGATCTGAGATCAGAATATGGTGAGAATATTGAGCCGTTTGTTGAACGTGTTTTCAAACGCAGCTCTTTTGTTTCGCAGGAGCAGGTAATGGATCTGTTGGAAAATTATCGTCCCCGTCATTACCGCCAAATTGAAAGAGATCCCGCGTTTCAGTTTGCACGCGGGCTGAGTAGTTTTGTTTTTGGAGAGATCATGCCGGTACAGCAAAAATATGATAGTAAGCTTGATAGTCTTTATCGGCTTTACACAGCCGGTTTGCGGGTAATGAAACTTGATTTTAACTTCTTCCCTGATGCCAACGGTACACTTAGGATCAGCTACGGCAGAGTAGAGGGGTCTTACCCGCGTGATGCAATTCAGTATTTACCGTTTACCACCGGTGATGGGATCCTGGAGAAAGCGGCACAATCCGAAGTGGAGGATTATCGCATTTCTGAAAAACTTGAAACGATGCTTGAAAACCGTCGTTATGGCAGTTTTGCCCACCATGATGACCTGGTGGTTAACTTTATAGCCAGCAACCATACCACCGGCGGGAATTCCGGAAGCCCGGTGATAGATGGCCAGGGAAATTTTATCGGTATTAACTTCGACCGTAGCTGGGAAAGCACCATGAGTGATATCATGTTTGATCCGGAACAATGCAGAAATATAGCAGTAAACTCACAATATATTCTATGGGTGATCAGCCGGTATGCCGGCATGGATTACCTTCTGGATGAAATGAATATTGTTATGGAATAGCCTTTGAAAATTAATCAACCGGCCATGAAAGCCTGGCTTCTGTAGGAATTTCAGCAGGGGTCAGGCTTTTGATATTGCTTTCGTAAATAAATGAGAGTATCTTTTTGTATTCTGCAAGGTATCCGCCGTATTTGTAATCCGAAAAATAGGTATTATGCCAGAGTAATGAGAAGAGACAATTGTAACGGTTTGCTTCGTAAAAATCAATAATGATTTCTGCAATCTTTCTTTTTTCCATTTTTATGTAGTGGTGAAAAGTTGTATCCATAAAAGTCAGAGGAGCTTCCACAAAATCGAATGGCCGGTTACTTTTGATATCGAAGGGCTGAAAAGCATCACCATAAGAATTTCGGAAGCCATAATGTCCCGCAAATCCCAGGCTGGAGTCGAAAGTGATGGGTGAAGCTGATAATTCAGGCCAGTGCTTTGAAGGCAAAAAGTTCAGAAAGTGATAACGGTTATAGGGTTCAATGATTTTTCCCTTTGCCAGCTCTTCATCAAAACTCATATCCAGGGATGATTTGTGAAGTCCGTTCACAAATCCATTTCCTTTGGTTTTTTGTAACAACGATTGTTCCTTTTGGATGGAATAATCGGCATTTCTGATGTTTTTCCGCCCTTTACCTTTATTCACCAGCCAGAAAAATGTTGACTTAACATCGTATTCTGAATTGATGCGCATGATCTTATCCATATTCTTCCAGTGGGGCCTGCGGCTGATCTCACCGGCAATGACAGACAGCAGGGCAGGCAAGCGAAGGTTCTTCAGTGCCCAATATCCGTCCTGCAATAACGAACCGTAAATTGTGTCAATATCATGGGAAATGAAAAAGGCACTGGCTCTCTTATTACCTTTTATTCCTTTCTCTTTGCAAAATTCATCCATGTATTGTTGTACCAGGTTTTTTTCAATACTGTTGAATTTTTTCTGGTATGATGATTCATAGCGGAATCTGCCAAAAGTATCCAGATCTTTTTCGCCGGCAGGGTATTCCTGCAAGCAATTCACCATATAGAAAATTGTGGTGATCAGGTCTTTCCGGTTACCTGAATCACGGATCAGTTGTTCGTTTTTGAATATGAGATAGTGTGAAAGCTCCGGATTTTCCTTTGTCAGTTCATTATAAAAGTCCTTGCTGATTGCCTCGCTGCGGGGGTGCTCATGATCCCAAACCAGATCTGCACCATCTGCATCATTCGTAAAATGAAATTTTAAACCTTGGTTTTTCCCAATGAGTAAAAGGGTATAAAGCACCGGGTAGTGGTAAGAAGTATTTTTACGAATATAGATTTTGAGCATAATCCGGTTTTCTCTATAGTGGTGTTAATAACTGCCAGAAAAAATGATTGTTTTTTTCGTTTAATGGCATCAAAGATATCTTCATTTCATTGAATAAAAAAGCATAGTAAGATCTAGAGATGCTTCATCCCCATCAACCGGGAAAATGCATTATGTACATCTTTTTCCTCCACCACAAAGGTTACCTCGTTGCTGGTTGATATCACTTCACAAACGTTGATACCTGACCAGGCAAGGTTTTTCAATAGAAAATAATAAATTCCAGACACTTCGGTATTGCTTTCAGGTAACCTGATGGTTATGGAGCTGAGTCTGGTTTTCCTGGCAAGAAGCTTTTCTTTCAGGTAAATATCTCTGATACGCGTTTCCAGCAAATTGCTTACCACCAAAGTGGTTTCAAAAACTCCCTGTGAAATTGTACAGAAAATTTCCTTTTCACCACCAATTTCATCCATCAACTGGCGGTTACAGGATATGAGTCCTGCAGAATTCTCAAAGGTGTAATCCCTGAGGTTGGAACGTACTATTACATCACCCAAGTTGCGCATGAATTCCCTGATCTCTTTGCTGATGCGAAAGGATAATCCAGAAGGCCTGCGGTTAATGGCCATTACTATGGCTCCCGGCTGAACCTTTTTGTGTAATTTTTTTTCAATATCGGGCTGTAGTTTGCGTGCAAGAGATGATACGTTGATCAATTCTTCTGACAGTGCTTCCTCAAGAAAAGGAGATACTGAAATAAGTTCATCTACTGCCTGGGCTATATTCATAATTTAAAATGTTAAAAATATAACACAAAGTTATAAAAAAGTTTATTGTTTTTAGAAATTTCACAGTATCATTCAAATATATTTTCTTTGCACTGCTTTTAATCACAATCTCAATCTTAACCTTAACATTAATCTATTAAGAATGCTGGTTTTAAAATTCGGTGGTACATCACTCGGAAATGCAGAAAGAATCAAAAGCGTGGCAAAGATAGTCAGTGCGCAAAATAACTCTGTAGTGGTTTGTTCTGCTATGGCCGGAGTTACCAATGCTCTCGAACAGGTGAATATGAGATGGGAGGAATCCATTAAAACCGAAGCATTTGCTATATTGGATCGTGTGAGAAACCGCTTTGAAGTCCTTTGTCGCGAATTGTTTTCTGATCAGGATACGATTACAGAAAACTGCCTCGGAGTGAGAGAAATGTTTTCATTTATTCATCAGTTTGTTGCGGAAAAATTCGATGAAAAGCTGAAGGGCAAAATACTTTCACTGGGTGAATTGGTTACAACATGGATATTTAATAATTACCTGCGATATTCAGGAACGGAATCATCTTTTGTAAACGCCCTGGATATTATCCATCTGAACGATCAGGATGAACCTGTACCGGCAAATATCGCACAAAGAATAGAAGAAACAGGGAGTTTTTCTCAGCCGGGTATTTACATTACACAGGGTTTTATTTGTCTGGATTCGCATGGAAGAGTGTCTAATCTGAAACGTGGTGGCAGCGATTATACAGCTACATTGCTGGGTGCGGCGCTTAATGCATCACTTATTGAAATATGGACCGATATCGATGGATTGCATAACAATGATCCGCGGTATGTGGAAGATGCACAGCCTGTCAGGGAGCTATCATTTGCCGAAGCAGCAGAGTTGGCCTATTTTGGTGCAAAAATATTGCATCCATCTTGTGTATGGCCTGCCAGGGAACAAAACATTCCTATACAGTTAAAAAATACAATGAATCCTGATGCGCGTGGTACACGCATACAGTCCAGGCTGGTATCAGACGGCATCAAAGCCATTGCGGCAAAGGATAATATTACTGTATTGCGCATAACATCAGGGCGAATGTTCAATGCTTATGGGTTTCTGCACAAGCTTTTCCAGGTGTTTGATGAGTTCAGGATACCGGTAGATGTGGTTACCACATCCGAGGTTTCGGTATCAGTAACCATTGAAGAAACTATTGCACTGCCAGGGCTGGTTTCACGACTGCAACCACTCGGAAGGGTGAGTGTGGAGACTAACCGCTCCATTATTTGTGTTGTGGGCAATATTCAGGAACATCTTGCAGATGTTATGCAGGCCGTTAAATCATTCAAAACAGAAATGGTTTCATTGGGTGCCAGTTCCAACAATATCACACTGGTTGTGCCACAAGAGCAAAAGATTGAAGCCTTGCAGGCACTGCACAGAACTTTGAAAATTAATACAGTTAACCGGGAAAAATCATGGATACAACTTCAGGCATAAATACACCTTATTATCTTTACGACCTTGATCTGTTGCGGCAAACCCTTGACCAGGCCCGGCAGGCTGCCAGCCGTCATGACTACCATATTCATTATGCCATTAAGGCCAATAACAATCCCATTGTAACAGGTATCATCAATGATTATATGTTTGGTGTTGATTGTGTCAGTGGCAATGAAGTTATGGAAGCATTCCATCGAGGCTTTCCTGCAGAAAAAATTGTTTATGCCGGAGTAGGAAAGAGTGATGATGAGATCAGGCAGGCGCTCGAAAATGATATCTTCTGTTTTAATGTGGAATCGTTAGAAGAATTGCATGTCATTGATGAGATTGCATCTGAAATGAAAAGACCTGCCAGGATCGCACTCAGGGTAAATCCGGGAGTGCAGGCACATACCCATAAATACATTACCACCGGAATGGACGAGAATAAATTCGGAATTCATCCCTCGCAGTTGCAGGCAGCTCTGGACCTAAGCAATAATTCGCAGTGGCTGGATTTTATGGGTCTCCATTTTCATATTGGCTCACAAATCACATCCATGCAACCTTTTGCTGATCTTTGCCTGAGAGTTAATCAGATTTGGGAAGAGTTTGATATTTCATCCACGGGTGCAAGAATCCTTAACCTGGGTGGTGGACTGGGCGTTGATTATGAAGACCCTGAAAATAATCCTATTCCCGATTTCCAGTCTTACTTTAATGTGATTGCCGAAAATCTGAAAATTCCTCAGTATATCCAGGTACATTTTGAACTGGGCCGCAGCCTGGTTGCCCAGTGCGGCAGCCTGATCACCCGGGTGCTGTATACAAAAAAAGGTGTTGATAAAGAATTTGTGATTACCGATGCAGGCATGACGGAACTTATGCGCCCATCGCTTTATCAGGCAAGGCATAAAATTGAAAACCTCAGCAGTTCAGGTGAAATTTGCAACTACGATGTAGTAGGGCCGGTATGTGAATCGAGCGATGTATTTGGTAAAGCCGTTGAATTACCTGTTACCCATCGTGGCCATTTGCTGGCCATAAAAAGTTGCGGTGCTTATGCTGAATCTATGATGTTACGCTACAACATGCGGACAAGGGCCAAAAGCTTTTTTAAAACTTCAGGAAAAATTTCGCACATTGCCAGTGCAGAGATGATAAGTAGTTAATAACAATTGATAGAATATGACTACAGGGCTGGCTAATAGCGGACAATTCGCCTTCGATTGATGATTAAATCAGAAATTCAGATTCAAATCCAAATAAAAGAACACACCCGCATAAATGAAGGTAGCAAGCAGAATTCCCCGGCCGGTTTTATCGAACTTAAGGTTTACCATATAATATCGGAAAGTAAACAGATTACTGAAGATACCGATAAGTTGCATGGTAGAATGTTTCATCATGTAAATGCCCCTTATTTCATCTACCACTCCATATCTGCTTACAAAAAAGAAAATCAATCCGTAAATTACCAGTGGCAGCAGTATTCCTATGGCGATACCCAGTGCCCAGTTGTCTTTTTTAAGCATTGAAGTTCCAGTTTTTTAGTTCAGGAATAAGTTTGTGGGCAGTAAAGTCAAATTGTATAGGAACCACTGATATGTATTTGTTTGCTAATGCCCATTCATCGGTTTCATCCACATCTTCGTGCAGCTGAAATTTACCCGTAAGCCAGTAGTAATCTTTGCCCCTCGGGTCTTTACGGTGGTCAAATTCCTCTACCCAGTTGGCGTTTGCCTGCCGGCAAATGCGTATTCCTTTTATCTCGTTTTCTTTAACTGCCGGGATGTTTACATTCAGACAATTGCCTTTTGGAAGTCCATGTTTCAGTACATTACGAACAATCTGCTGAATAAATTTTCGGGCTGCCACAAAATCAGCGTTCAGCCGGAAATCAAGAAGTGAGAAACCAATGCTGGGGATTCCTTCCATAGCTCCTTCAATGGCTGCCGACATGGTACCGCTGTAAATTACATTGATGGATGCGTTGCTGCCATGGTTGATACCCGAAACCAGGATATCGGGTTTACGATGAAGTACTTTATTTACCGCAAGCTTTACACAGTCAACCGGAGTGCCGCTGCAGCTGTATTCCTGATGATCACCGTTTACAGCGATCTTTTCAAGCCGAATAGGATGTGTAATGGTAACGGCGTGGCCCATGCCACTTTGTCCTTTGTCGGGCGCAACTACTACTACTTCGCCAATATCAAGCATAAAGGAAATGAGGTTGCGTATGCCGGGGGCCATAATGCCATCATCGTTGGTAACCAGTATTACAGGTTTTTGCATATTATGAAATTTTTTTGGCAAAGCTATTAAGAAATCAGCTTATGTCAAGTTTTTTGATGTTGAAATGTTTTTTAAAATACCTACTCAAGGCTACACACGGGTTACTCCACCCGATACTATAAACTTCATAAATTCAGTTGAATTGGCTGCAACCGGTATCACATTTACGGCCGGTACAATAAACATATTGCCCGAGAAATTGTATGAGTGCGGAAGATATACTGCTACAAACTCTTCTCCGATACCAATGTTTTTCAGGTCGCGCTCAGTAATAAAGCCCAGCTTTCGTATGTTACTTTCGTGGTTCATGATCACCATAACCGGTTCTGTGAATTTTTTCTTCTGACCTACAAAAGCCGATAGCAAATCTGATATGGCAGTGTAAAGCATTTTGACCAGGGGCACCTGATCCATAACACGGTTAAAGAGTATAGCAAAAGGTGTGCGAATAATGTAAGAACCAACCATGCCTATAAAAGTAATGGATCCAAGTATGATCAATAAACCAAGCCCGGGAATCCGGAGTGGCAGAAGTCCGTCAATGAACTCAAAGAGTTTGAAAATTACAAAAATGGTAATGGAAATGGGGGCAATTAACAGCAAGCCTTGAAAAAAGAAATTGGCAATTTTCTTTAGAGTTTTTTTGTGAAGATTATTTAAATATTTCATTATTTCTTAGTTTAATTTTCGGAACGGGCTTAATAACTATATCAAAATTAAACAAACCCTTTTAACT
>CAYXIT010000133.1:0-8525 GCA_964465275.1 uncultured Bacteroidales bacterium
AAGGTACGTTTGGAATAAATTTCGACCCGGCAAGGAATGTGTTTGAAATTACAGGCAATTCTTTTCCTCCCAATGCTTTGGAGTTTTATGAACCCATTATAGAATGGGTTGAGGGATTTTTAGCAGGTGGTGTAAGTGAGCCGATTCTCATTAAATTCAGGGTTAATTATTATAATACGAGTTCTTCCAAATATATTTATAAAATTCTGGAACTTTTTAATGAACATAATAAAAATACCGGAAACGTTAAATTACAATGGTATTCTTATGATGAAGATGATGATTTATATGATGATTGGGAATCATTAATTCAGGATTTAGATCTTCCTTACGAATTCATTTCTCTTGAATAGCCCGGATTTGTATAATTTGCTTTTTACAAAAAAGCATTCTGTTCAGAAATACTAAAACATATTTCCGAATTAGTTTATACTATTCTACCTGATTTCTCCGTTTTAGATATTTAGAGTTGTTTGTGTGTTAAGTAAAATATTATGGTATCATAAAAGGTATCATAAAAAAAGTGAACCCTCCCGTCAAAAACGTAATATGAACCCGTTTTTTTGTTAAATTTGGGCAAACAGATTTTCTTTTTAAAACCCCCAAGCTATGGACGAAAACACTTTAGAAATCACAGAGCGTTCAGAAGTGTTTGAGTTTGCCAGTCTAAGACAAAAGGTAAACCAGGCACTTCAACAAAATTTTGGCGAAAATCAAATATCCAATGGTTTATCGTCGGGCTTCAGAGATATAGATCAGGTCATCTCTGGATTCAAAAAAGGACAACTCACAACAATCGCAGTAAAGCCGGGGATGGGCAAAACTGCACTAATGTTATCAATTGCCAATAATGTGGCCATAAAAAATAATCATTCTGTGGCCATTTTCTCACCAGAAAGATCAAGCACTAAAATTACAAACCGGCTTATTGAAAGTGAAACAGGGATGTCGCTTGATAAGCTTATAAATGGTAAGTTAAAGGCCAGTGAAAAGGATCATATGTATACTCTGGTAAGTCATATTGCAAAGGCAAATATGTTTCTTGATGATACTCCAAACCTTTCTGCATATGAGTTGCAGCAAAAAACCAGGCAACTGAAAGATATGCATAATGTTGATCTGATAATTATTGATTATCTTGAATTACTTTCCACATCTATTACTGATAATGATAGTCGTGAAGAACAACTCAGTAAAATTGTTTTTACCATAAAAGATATTGCCAGGGAATTAAATATTCCTATTGTATTGTTTTCCCAAATCCCGGGATCATATAGCCAAAGTGCATCTAAAAGACCCTCAATGAAAGATTTGCCTGTATTTCTTACAGAATTTTCAGATGTAATCATGTTGTTGCACCGCTCTGATCTATACAACAGGAATAATTCAGATAGTGATAACCAAAATCTGGTAGAGGTTGTAATAGGAAAATATGAGAACCACATTAATGAAAATGTGGTACCCCTAAGATATATTGAGAGTCTGGCGAAATTTACAGATAAGTAAATTCATTTTAAATAAGCAAAAAAAGGCCCGGTTAGATTTTAACTAACCGGGCTTTTTATTAATTTAGGCAAAATTTTAAAATCGCAGTTATGACAATTTATTCTGAGATAAATGAAAGGCAGGAAAGTGTTATTGATGTGGCAAAAAAAATGCTTATCGCAGCACGTACAGCTCCTAAGGGCAAAGGAGCTGATAATCTGGAGATGGCTATTCTTACAGAAAACGATATTCGACTTCTGGCACTGGAAATGAGAAAAATTGGTGAACAGAAAGAGTATGATATTTTTGTTCGTGATGCGGATAATATCCTGTCAAGTGCAGATGCAATTGTTCTTATTGGCAGTCGCATAAAAACACTTGGCCTGAAGGTTTGCAGTTTATGCGGTTTTGCCGATTGTGCTACAAAAGAAAAGTATCCTTTGGTGCCTTGTGTTTATAATATTGGTGATTTAGGTATTGCTGTGGGTTCTGCTGTTGCAGTAGCTGCTGATTGCAGAGTTGATAACAGGATTATGCATACTGCAGGTATTGCAGCATTAAATCTTGAAATCTTCAATCGTTCCGTTAAACTTATCTGGGGTATTCCCCTGAGTGCTTCCTCAAAGAATCCCTTTTTCGACCGAAAGTAATAATATCTGAATCTTTTAGCTTCCTCTTGCTTAATTGCTTACAGGCGCATATATTAAAAATATAAGTGGCCATAGGCTTTTTTTACATCTCCGGTATCACTCTTTTGATACTCATTTGAGGCTTTTCAAACATTCTTACTAACATCGTGTTATAAATTAAAATTATGCCGAAATCACAGTTGATTTAATAAATAGCTGTTTCGTTTGCAAAAGATATGCATTAAACATAAAAAGATTGGATTTGTAATTAGATTTAAATATATTTGATAATTGTAGAGACGTTAAAAAAACTGGATTATGAAGCGAAATTCAAATGTTGTAACAATGGATGGTAATCCAGTTACATTGCTGGGAAAGATTATAAAAACCGGTAGCCATGCAAAGAATTTTATAGCCACCGGAAAGGATTATAAACCCTTCAAATTAAGTGATTTTCAAGGAAAAGTACTGTGCCTTCTATTGACACCGATGTATGTGCGGAGCAAACCCGCCGCTTTAATCTTGAGGCATCTAAATTATCAGATGTACAGATCATTTCAATTTCATGTGATCTGCCTGCAGCTCTGAAAAGGTTTTGTGCAATTGAGGGTATTGATAAGATTGTTGCAGTATCTGATCACAAAGAAACAGATTTTGGTATCAAATATGGATTTTTAATTGAAGAACACAGGGTTTTGACACGCGGAATTGTAATCATTGATCAGTATGATATGGTAAAATATGTTGAAATTGTGAATGAAATTGCTGATCAGCCCGATTACGAAAAAGCTTTAAGTGTTGCGAAAAAGCTCTTATCATAAAAAGATAAAATAAAAAAAAGAGGCTGTATCTGATTTTGAGACAGCCTCTTTTTTATTTTCTGGCAAGACTACAATTACTTCACTTCTTCAAAGTCTACATCTGTAACTTCTCCATCATCTTTTCCTTTATCATTGCCTTTCTGTTGGCCGGCGGCATCATCTGGTTGTTGTCCTGCATCCTGCTGGCCTTGCGTAGCATTGTACATTTCAGCACTTGCTGCCTGCCATGAATTGTTAAGTGTACTCATGGCTGTATCTATGGCTGCAAGGTCCTTATTTTTATGAGCGTTTTTCAACTCTTCAAGCGCCTGCTCAATAGGTTGCTTTTTATCAGCAGGTATTTTATCACCGAATTCCTTAAGTTGTTTTTCGGTCTGGAAGATCAAGCTATCGGCAGCATTGATTTTCTCAGTTTCTTCTTTAAACTTCTTGTCTTTTTCGGCATTTTCTTCAGCTTCTTTCTTCATCTTTTGAATTTCATCTTCACTCAGACCACTGGAAGCTTCAATTCGGATGTTCTGTGATTTTCCAGTTGCTTTATCTTTAGCTGATACATTAAGGATTCCGTTTGCATCAATATCAAACATTACTTCAATTTGCGGAACACCCCTTGGTGAAGGTGGAATTCCGTCGAGGTGAAATCTTCCGATGGTTCTGTTGTCTTTTGCCATAGGACGTTCTCCCTGGAGAATATGAATCTCTACAGATGTTTGATTATCTGCCGCGGTTGAGAAAGTTTCCGTCTTCTTGGTAGGAATAGTTGTATTTGCTTCAATGAGTTTGGTCATAACTCCACCCAGGGTTTCAATACCCAATGATAATGGAGTAACATCAAGAAGCAGTACATCCTTAATCTCACCACTTAAAACAGCACCTTGTATAGCAGCACCAATGGCTACTACTTCATCAGGATTTACACCTTTAGATGGTTTTTTCTGGAAAAACTTTTCAACTACTTCCTGAATGGCAGGAATACGCGTTGATCCTCCTACGAGGATTACTTCATCTATATCAGAAGGTGTCAGGCTTGCATCGCTCAGAGCTTTTTTACAAGGCTCCAGGGTGGCCTGTATTAATTTGTCAGATAACTGTTCAAATTTGCTTCTTGAGAGTGTACGAACAAGGTGTTTTGGTATACCGTCAACCGGCATAATATAAGGCAGGTTGATTTCAGTTGATGTTGAACTTGACAGTTCAATTTTTGCCTTCTCAGCTGCCTCTTTAAGTCGTTGCATAGCCATGGCATCTTTGCGAAGATCAATATTTTCATCTTTTATGAATTCTTCTGCCAGCCAGTCAATAATAACATTGTCAAAGTCATCGCCGCCCAGGTGAGTGTCACCATGTGTTGACTTTACTTCAAAAACGCCATCTCCTAATTCCAGGATTGAGATATCGAAGGTACCACCACCCAGGTCGAATACAGCAATTTTAACATCCTTATTCTTCTTGTCAAGGCCATATGCCAGCGAAGCAGCAGTAGGTTCGTTAATAATCCTTCTTACTTTCAAACCTGAAATTTCTCCTGCTTCTTTGGTAGCTTGTCTTTGAGAGTCGTTAAAATAAGCCGGAACTGTAATTACAGCTTCAGTAACTTCCTGACCAAGATAATCTTCTGCAGTTTTCTTCATTTTTTGAAGAACCATAGCAGATATCTCCTGTGGCGTATACATTCTGTCATCAATTTTCACTCTTGGCGTTGCATTATCGCCTTTGGCCACTTCGTAAGACACGCGCTTCCTGTCATTAGCAGTAGACTCAAAGGTTTCACCCATGAATCGTTTAATTGATGAAACCGTTTTTTTAGGATTTATAATTGCCTGCCTTTTTGCAGGATCACCAACTTTTCTCTCCCCGTTTTCTGTAAATGCTACTATAGAGGGTGTCGTCCTGCGTCCTTCACTATTAGGGATCACGACAGGTTCATTACCTTCCATTACAGCAACACATGAATTTGTCGTTCCGAGATCTATTCCAATAATTTTACCCATTGTAATTTTTTGTTTTATGATTTGTGTGCAAATAATTTTCTATTTCGTGCAATAACTTTTCAAGGATTGTGCCAATGCTTTTATATTGAACTTCTGAGCTATTATGGCACAATATAATTACACAAAAACTAATAAACAATGACTTTGTGCTTCCTTTAAATATTTTAAAATCAATACACTACAGTAAGATGGGAGGGTATCAGATCACGCACTGACACATTTCTTGTTTATTTTGCCTTTTGTGACAAAAGGTGACAAAACGACAGGTGCTAGAATTGGGTAATGAGTTTTACATTAATAAGTCGTGATGTAAGATAATTGGGTATTGCATACATATCATTGGAAATATCCTTTATCCAAAGATAGCTTATGGTATTGTTAATTTCGAGCAAGTTAAATACTTCGGCAGTTATCCACATTGATTTGATATTGCGGAAAAAACTGTTTTCACCGAACTGACTTGATGTACCGATCAATTCTTTTGAAAAACCTATATCGACCCTTCTGTAGGGAGGCATAGTTGTAATATTTCGCGTCTTTTGCTCTGCTGGTGGTGATAAAGGCAATCCGCTTCCATAAATCAAAGCAAGGCTTACTTTATAGCTGGGGTTTTTGGGTAAGAAATCCTGGAAGAAAAGGCTGAAATTAAAACGTTGATCCGTGGGTCGTGGGATATATCCTAAAGGAACTATATTCCCATCTGCATTAGTAAAAAAAGCATCGTCAATTATTTCTTCAGTTTTCATAATTGATAAACTGGCCCAGGATTCAATACCGGGAACAAACTCACCGTTGATTTTCATGTCTAATCCTGTTCCATATCCTGATGCAGTATTATTGGCATAGTACCTAATTCTGACATTATCCAGTTCATAAGGGATCAGGTTTCTGAATTTCTTATAATAGATTTCACTTGTATATTTAAATGGTCTGTCCCATAAGATGAGATTATATTCGGCACCCAATACAAACTGAGTGCTTTCCTGTGCTTTGATATTTTCATTCAATTGACCCTGAAAATCACGTAATTCACGATAGAATGCAGGTTGCTGGTAAAGACCACCAGAAATCCGGAAAACCATTCTGGGTGCCCATTCCGGTTTATATAAAACAGTTGCCCTGGGAGAGAATATCCACTGCTGGTTATAGCTCCAGTATTGGGTTCTGATGCCTCCTGTTAAAATATAACGACCCTCTGGTCTTTGAAATTCTCTTGAGTTCTGAACATATCCCGATAACCGATTTGACTGAAGGGAGATACGTGTATTAACAGTATCCTGCAAAAGAAGCATATTATAGGGTTGTTGAGGTATGGCAAAGCCCGCCGAGTCAACCATTGACCATTCACTCAAGCGATCAAAGATATCTTCATATTGAAATTTTAATCCCCATTGTAAGGTATTATTTTCATCCTTTATTTCACCTTTATGTTCAATATTCCAAACAATTGCATTAAGATAATTCCGGGCATGATTATGAAAAGACCCTACGCCCAAAGGGGTGCCTGTGGCCTGGCCAAAATCATCGGATCCAAAATCGGTTTCAACTTTTTCCAGTAAGTATCTTCCACGAATATCAAAGTTTTCAGTTTCATCTGACTGAAATACAGATGAGATCATTTGCAGCTTTATACTGGGAGATGGGGTATAATTTAAAGACAGAGCGCCCAATGCTGTGAGAAAACGATCGGTTTCCTGTCCATCAAAAAATACAGTGAATTGCCTTACTTCTGTTACAGTGCCAAATCGGGTACGTTGTACTTCGGGTGTAAACAAATATTGATTTCTGGAAAAGTTACCCAGAAAGCTTAACTCTAACTCCGGATTAAACTCATAGCTCACAAAGCCCTGTATATCTGTAAATTCAGGCTTATAATCTCCCTGGGTATCCAAAGTCCCCAGAAGATATTGGTTCGATTTGTGTCGTATGCCAAATAAATATTTCAATTTGTTATTTAACCTGACATCTTCAAGATGAAGTGACCCCTCAAGAAGGCTTATAGAGAAGGAGCCTGAAAACTCAGTGGGTGTTTTATAAGTAATATCAAGAACTGATGCCATTTTATCCCCGTATTTGGCATCAAAACCTCCTGATGAAAAAGTTATTGATGATACCAGATCAGAATTTATAAAACTTAGACCTTCCTGTTGTCCGGATCTAATAAGAAAAGGACGATATATTTCAATTCCGTTTACATAAACCAGATTTTCGTCAAAGTTTCCTCCACGAACAGAATATTGTGATGAAAGTTCTGTTGTGGATGTTACACCCGGCATTGTTTTAAGAAGGGATTCTACACCATTTCCAGGTCCTGGAATGATTGCGGAAAGTTGTGGATCAATTTTTATATACTGACTCGTAATTACCTGTGTTTCACGAACCTCGATATCGGGTAAAAGGGTAGCAAGAGGTTCAAGTTGAATATCAAGTCTTTTTATTTCACCCGGAGCCAGTTTTATCTCATGTTCAGATAATTTATAGCCAAGATATGAAACAACTATTTTGCGTGTTTGTGAGAAATCGGCTTGGAGCCTGTAAAAACCATTTGAATTGGTACTGGTGCCCCTGGATGTCCCTTCAATTGCAATACTCACTAAATCAAGAGGATTGTTATTCTCGTCAGTAATTATCCCTTCCAGGGTTGATTGCTGGGCAAATATTCCTGATATCAAAAGGAAAAAGGCAGATATGCAGATTACGAGTTTTAGTTTCACAAAATACCTGATTTAGAAAACTCTTTTTTATGAGCCGACAAAATTAGTAAAATTCAATGATAATGCTGATTCAGCAGAAGGAAAAGTAGAACTTTTCAATTGCTATACTAACTGAAAAAATATAGAGATATTGCATTAATAAAGAAGGGTTTCGTTTAATCATTTTTCTTGAACCGACCTTCACGCCATGCTTTTATAAACTGACCCCAGGCAAAGGGGTCAAAAATACGCATAGGGGGTTGCTGACCTGCATAATAAAGCCTTTGTGCATGTTGCTGGTTCATATAACGAAAGTTTGAATAACCGTCAAGAGGCATATTCTCCATGCGTTCGCGCATTTCGGCTCTTTCCAGATTGCGCAATGCCCGGTCATTGTCATCGTCAGGTATTTCCGTATTGAGAAATGCGTATCTGAACTGTTCCCTGGTTGGCCAAGGATAAATAACAGTTTCAGGTAAATAAATGGTATCCTTGGTCATTAATTGAATGGCAGAGTAGCGATTGGATGTTAAGGTATCTGGTATAATATAGTTGATGTCTTTATAACCCACAGCAGAAAAACGAAGTGTATCTTTTTCACGAACAGCTATAGAGAAAAAGCCCTGGTAATCTGTTATTGTGCCACGACGTGTATTTCTCACCCAGATATTGGTAAAAGGAACAGGTTTTAAGCTATCGCCGGTTATTACCAATCCGCTGAATTGTATAACCCTTCTTGGCTGATCTTCTTTCTGCTCATTGGCCTGAGCATCAGAAATAAAAACCATAAAAGCCATGGTTATCATAATTGAAAAAGAATATTTCAGCATGACTTGCAAATTGATATTTTAAACGAAAAGCTTAAAAATAAAAAATTAAAATTAATACATCGGTCCGTAAGATTAA
>CAYXIT010000134.1:0-5453 GCA_964465275.1 uncultured Bacteroidales bacterium
CAGCCATATGATTAAAGTCGTTATTATCTTCATAGGTAGTCGGTTTTATAGCTTATGCACAACTCGTTTATATACGCAAATATATACCACTTCTGCAAATTTTAACAAAATATCTGTGTTTTATTTAATCTCCCGGGGTTGATGCAATTAAATGCAGTTTAGAGAAATGCTGCGCTTTGCAAATCATCCTGGTTATAATGGATTAAGCAGGGTAATCTGTTCTTCCCGCCATTATTCCTATCTTTGCAATATAAAATCTTATTGCATGCAAAGTTCTATAAAAATATTCCGTTTCTTTCCCATAATCGTTTTTCTGAACTTTTCATTATGGCTTAGTCCGGCCTTTTCACAAACCATCCGTATCAATGAAGTAATGGCATCGAACCGCGATGTAATTTCTGATGAAGATGGTTCCTTTGAAGACTGGATTGAAATCTTAAATTACGGAGATGAACCCGTTAATCTTGAGGGTATTGGAATAACCGACGATTACATGGAACCCTTTAAATGGGTAATGCCCGAATATAGTCTGCAACCGGACGAATACCTGCTGATATGGGCATCGGGCAAAGATCGTAAGCCCCTGCCCCATGCTCTGCAGCAAGGCATTCGCAGACTTTTCTATCCTGATATCACTGGCTCTTCTGTAGATGACCTGATCAATCATCACACTTTTCCTGATAATCCGGCTTCCACAAGCATTGTAAACAACTACTTTGAAGCACCTACCGATATTGCCGATAATTACGGTCAGCATATGTATACCTGGATAACAGCTCCTGCTACCGGTAATTATATTTTCTGGATTGCCAGCGACGACAATTCAAAACTATACCTGAGTACCGATGATTCACCTGATAACGTGCAGCTTATCGCCCAGGTACCGGGCTGGACCAGTTCCAGACAATGGAACAAATATCCGCAGCAACAATCAGGACAGGTTACCCTGCAGGAAGGCCAGCAGTATTATCTTTCTGCTCTTATGAAAGAAGCCCAGGGTGGCGATAATCTTGCCTTAAGATGGCAGTTGCCCGACAATGCAATAGAAGAACCCCTGAGTGCAGAACATTGCTTCCTCCCTTCCGACCGGTGGCATACCAATTTCAGTATCAGTGCCGATGGCGAAGAACTGATCCTTACTGCCCCAGGCGGAGAAATACTTGATTCCATGCCCCCGGTTCCCATACCCGCAAATATTTCCTATGGCAGATTGCCCGATGATGATAATGCCTGGTTTTACTTTGAAGATACCACCCCGGAAGCAGAAAATGCTTCCACCGGTTTTAACGGAATAACGGAATCTCCTGCAGTATCTCCCACATCGGGTGTTTTCACCGAACCGGTAACGGTACAAATTATTACTACCGAAACAGATGCCAATATTTATTACACAACCGACGGTTCACTGCCCTCCAGTAATAATGGCTACCTGTATACAGGTTCATTTACAATAAGCGGCACAGCATGGATAAGAGCTGTTGCTTCAAAACCCGGAAAAATAAACAGTGAACCTGTTTCATCATCCATTTCGGTTGCCGATGAAGATATCAGTATGTTTTCTTCAAATATTCCGGTAATGATCATTAAGGAACATGGAACTCCGATCACACCGGGCGAAAGAACACCCGCCTTTATGTCGGTAATTGAGCCGGGAAATGAAGCAAGGGTGAACTTAACCGATTTACCTGCCATGGATGGAAAGATCATTATCAACATCAGGGGAAGCAGTTCGCAAGGATTTCCTAAAAAAGGATATGGCTTTCACATATTGGAAGAAGACGAAAACAACAGAAAAGTTTCTTTGCTGGGCATGCCCGAAGAGCACAACTGGGTATTGCATGGCCCCTTTTCCGATAAAACCCTTATGCGAAATGCCTATTCATATTCATTGGGCAGCGACATAGGGCACTACTCTCCACGCACGCGCTTTATCGAACTGTTTATGCACAAAGGTACAGGGCCTGTAAAACAAGAACATTACCACGGTGTGTATGTCTTAACCGAACGAATCAAGATTGCGCCCGGAAGGGTTGAAATCGAAGAGCTGGAACCTTATCATAATTCTTATCCTGAGGTCACCGGGGGGTACATTTTTAAAAAAGACCGGCTTGGCCCGGGTGAAACCGGCTTATTTACCGAAAGAGAAAGCCACTTTGCTTTTGACAGCCCCGGCGAGTTCGAAATCACACCTGCACAATGGTCATACCTGAAAAACTATCTTGACTCACTGGAAAGTGTTTTGTTTTCAAACGATTTTAATGACCCGCAAACCGGTTATAGTAATTTCATTGATGCCCGTTCTTTTATTGATATGCATCTGATCACTGAACTTACCAAGGAGATTGACGGTTACCGACTGAGCACTTTTTTTTATAAAGACCGTAACGGAAAAGTGCACCTGGGTCCGCTTTGGGATTTCAATCTTTCCCTGGGTAATGCCAACTATCTTGAGGGTTGGAATCCTCAAGGCTGGTATTATCCACTTATTTCTGAAAATCAATATATGCACGGCTGGTTTAACAGACTTTTTTTGGATGAAAGCTTTAGCGATCAATATAATCGCAGATACCGCAGTCTTAGGCAAACTGCGTTTTCCAACGGCAATATGCTGGGTAAGGTAATGGAATATTATAATTTACTTAGTGAAGCGCAGGAACGCAACTACGAAAGATGGGATATACTTGGTACCTGGATATGGCCCAACTATTATATCGGGCAAACCTGGGATGATGAAGTATTCTGGATGATGGACTGGATCGAAGACCGCCTGGCATGGATGGATACACAACTGGGCGAGCCTTACACCATGCTCCATTACTGGAATTTTAATGATATAACAAACTTTTCAGATCCTGCCTACACCGTAAATGAAGCACAAACGGAGTTCAATGAAGCTCCGGAAAGTGAAATTACCACGGGCTCCGGCCAGGAATTCTCGGGCATCAATTCCCGCAACGGCGATAAACCGCAATCACATCTTAGGGTGAATAATCCGTTAGGGACTGAATTAATTTTCCATTTACCTTCCACAGGATACAAAGATCTATTGTTTTCCTATGAATCGCGAAGATCAGGAAGCGGTGCCAACCGGCAGTATATTTCCTGGTCTGTTGACGGTGATGAATTTCTGCCTTTCGATACCATAAATATTACCGAATCACCTTTGCTTTATCAGTTTGAGTTTATAAATATTGACCAGGCAAACAACAACCCCGCTTTTTCCATTAAAATTTCTTTTGACCAGGTTGAGGATGGAACCGGAGGGTATGTCGGCAATAACCGTTTCGATAATGTTACCCTTGACGGGGAAGCTTTACCGGGTACCAACCGTCCGCCGGTTCAGACACAATGGTTTCAGGATATTATCAAACTGGTGGAAAATGGAGATGTCAAGACCATGAATCTGAAAGATCCGGATGGAGATAACCTGCAAATCACCCTTGAAGCCGAACAAAGCGATCTTGTTTCCCTGTTCTTAAACTACAGCCTGCTTACCATTAACCCTAACATGAGGGGAGGCACACAGGTAAACGTTACGGTTTCTGATGGGATAAATCCTTCACTGCAATCAACCTTTTATACACTTGTATATCCTGAAGCCACAGATTTATCAGCGAATCCCAACTTTAGCTTTAACTTCTGGAGTCCTGATGAACCCGAGGGCAGCTTTCCTGAAAACATGCTTTTCCTGCAAAGCCGGCAAAGTGATCCTGTACCGGCAACTGCTATCAGTTATGCTTACCATATTCCGGCCGGAGATTATTCCCAGGACGATCAGGGAAACATCGGCTTCCCTTACAGAAACACCCGCAGAACACGAATCAATGGTCTGGGAGAAAACGGTATCTCATTTATCAATACAGGAAGAGACCGCGATCTGGGAGCCGCCCTGGTTGCTTTAAATACACAGGATTCACAAGAACTGTATCTTTCTTGGACATCATCAACCATTATAGCCAATTCAAAGAAGTATGCTATGCGACTGCAGTACAGAACCGATTATGGCATGGGCTGGCGCGACTGGAAAGACGCAGATGGTAACCTGATAGAATACGCCGGAAGTGAAATCAACGGACATAGCCAAGAATTTCTCAACATTCCTTTTCCCGAAGATCTTCTGAACAGGGAATACCTGCAGATCAGATGGCTCTATTATTTTACCGGGCAACAAAATAACCAGGAAGATAATTCGAGAGATATGCTGGCTATCAACGATATAACCATAGGAGAATATAATACAGGAGTAAATGATCCTGAAGGTGAATATAAGCTGCCTCAATTAAAAGTATTTCCCAATCCTACCGGTGAAGGCATGATTTTCTTTAACCGGGAAGTTACAGGATTACTTTTCGATATAACAGGCAGGCCCATAAAAACAATAACCGACAAAAGTTCAGTTTTTACGGCCGATCTTTCCAATGGTGTATATATCTTCAGGACCGATCAGGGCAAAAGTATCCGGTTTATTGTAAACAATCCCTGATGTGAAATATCAGGTCTTCTTATACACAATAGCGACCAGGGTTTTATCATCACCGCCCATATTTACACTCAGAGCGTAAGGTTTTTTTGATGAAATACGAATTTGTGCATTTCCTGCTTTCTGCGTAAGCTGCTCCCAGATAGTAACCGCCTGATGTACCCCGGTAGCACCCGTGGGATGCCCCCAGCCTATAAGTCCGCCCGTTGTATTAAAAGGGATTTTACCATCGCGTGCAGTATGTCCTTCAAGTATGAAGTCAGGGCCCTCTCCCTGTCCGGCAAAACCCAGTGCTTCAACAGCGAGGATTGCAGCAATTGTAAAACAATCGTGACATTCAACGGTTGAAAGTTGCTCTTTTGTAATTCCGGCCATCGTTATGGCTTTCTTAAAAGCAGCTGAAGTGGTTTTGAGTTTCAACGGATCCTCGGGAGGCAGTGTAAGATCATATTCAGCCTGACCCAAACCTGCCACTTCAATGGCATCTTTTTTATCCAGGCCACATCTTTTTAATCCCTCTTCTGAAACAAAGGCAATAGCCGATGCACCGTCAGAAACTTTTGAGCAATCATACACATTAAAATGATCTACAAAAGCGCGGGGATTGGGCTCGGTAAGGGCGAGCTTTTCCAGATCATCCGTTTTGATGCTGCAATGACGTTGGCGAAGAAGCATTACCAGCGATTATGGTTCCCACAACCTGGAGGCGGCGGGGCAATACCAAGCCGGGCTGAACATGGATTAACAAAGGAAGCATTTAATGAGGTGTTTCCGAATGAATTTTGGCGGGATGTGGTTGATCGGGTGGCTCAAGAAGTTCCGGATACTTTGCTTCTGGCTGAAGCCTTCTGGTTAATGGAAGGTTATTTTGTTCGAACTCTGGGCATGCATAGGGTGTATAACAGTGCCTTTATGAACATGCTCCGAAACGAGGAAAATTCTAAATATCGTAATTTGATAAAAAACACGATTG
>CAYXIT010000134.1:5463-7073 GCA_964465275.1 uncultured Bacteroidales bacterium
GTAGGGCACAAACGTGCATTTTCAATGGCGTTCCTGTACCAGCGGGCCATGGCTTTGCGGGTTTTCTCTCTTCCATACTCTTTAAAATATGCCCCTGCCCTGTCGCTGAATTTCCCCGGAAAGAAATGGGCGTGGCCGTCCTTTCTCTCCTTATACCAGCCGGCAGCAGCCAGAATATCTGCACCATACACTGCCTTAACGGAATTCTGCACCTCCACACCCACAACCAATACAACATCAGCCGTTTCCGCAAGGATACTCTTAATACCTGTAGCCAGGCCCAGCCCTCCTGTTGCACAGGCACCTTCAACCCTTACACAGGGCTTATTGGTTAATCCTTTGTCAATGTAAGGGAAAAAAGCAGCCAGGTTGGCTTGTTTGTTGTAACGGGCAGCAATGAAATTCGAGATAACACACTCATCTACATGGGCTGCCCCTCCTATTTGCTCCAGAACCTGCTCACCTGCTTCCTTTATATAGTCTTCCAGTGATGGACGTGGTTTTTTAGGATGAAATTCACTTCGACCGGTTCCCATTGAAATGGTGTTATAACCGGCTACCATATATACTTTTCTTCTAAGCTTCATAGATGAATTATTTTCAAAGGTTTTATTGAATGAAAATGTCAACTGGTTCATAAATGTATCAGAAGTAATCGTTTACCGGGCCGTAGGCATGATGAAATCCATGGATCAGCAGGGCATTAACGTCATCAAATTTAAAAGCCACCTTGTTTTTAACCAGATCAGATCCTATCTCTTTGAATCTCTGCAGATAAGATTTTGCCATAACAGTGCCGGGAGAACTGCTGGCCAGAAGCTGAGAAAAATACTTCTTAAGCAATTCCTCTTTATCGGATCGGCGTACCAGTTTTCTCCACGGAAACCAACCTTCAGGCAATGGTCCAAGGTATTCATCGCACTTCTCTGATACTTCACTTACAGGTATATAGCGTTTTTTGCCCGGATCAAAAATTCCCTCAATACTTCCTTTGGCATACCTGAAGAAACCATCTTTCTGCGATCCATCAGCAAACTGACCTCCTTTTACTGCATTATTAAGATGTACATCAATAAGTTCAGACCGGATATTTTCTTTTTTCAAATGCGGTTGCATTACCGACATAATAAACTGCACCACATCAATACCCACATAATCGGTAAGTTGAAAAATGCCCATGGGCCTGATCAGAAAATCCTGACTTATTTTATTAACTATATAAACGGCTTCGGGGTATGAAAATTCTTTTTTCAGTTCATTTACCAGCTGCTCGGCATATAAAATATCGCGCATAAAATAGCCGTTGCCAATAAACCCCGGAACATCATATGCCGGAACAAATATTTTTCTGATGTTTTTTATATAATCGCCAACAAAATAGGATAATTCAGGACGTGTATTCTCAGTTTTTACAACCTCAAGGAGTTTCTGGACGGCCGGAGGATTATAAAAATGTACACCCATGATCCTGCCATTCAACCTGGCTTGTTGATCAAGCCATGAAATCGGAATTGCAGAAGTGTTGGTAAAAAACCAGGGCTTGTTTTTGTTGTTATCATTGATCTTCGACATAAGTTCAACTTTCAGCTCCGGATTTTCGCTGATGGCTT
>CAYXIT010000134.1:7083-8510 GCA_964465275.1 uncultured Bacteroidales bacterium
AAAACGATTTTTGAATCATACGCCGATTCAATTCTTACTACAGGCCGGATAATGCGCAACAATTCATCAGCATATTCTCTTATGATTTGTTCGTTATCAATAAGATCTTTTCTTTGCCGGTATACCTCCCGCAGCATGACAATATTTTTTTCAGCAAATTTTATTGCCTGCTGCTTTATATAAGCCAACAGCCCTGATAAGGCTTCATGACTGGTATCCATAGCATAGAGAACAAAATGCCGGTTTTTATTGGCCGGATTAAATTTCTGCCTGACCATTTCTGTAGCGGTAAGATAAAGAATACCACTGCCCATTTTGCCTGCGGCTCCCAGAACAGTTACATTCTCCAGCTTTTCTTCATACTTCATGATCTATTTTAGGTTTAAGTTTAAGGTTAAGGTTGAGCGTAAGCGAAATCCCGGAACTGAAAGGATTCGGGATCCCGAATCGAATATTCTATAGTGATTAAAAAATATTACCAGTTGGGTTTTCGTTTTTCGATGAAAGCCAACATGCCTTCATCAGCTTCGGGTCTGCCGAAAAGTCCTGCAAAAACTTCTGATTCCAGCTCACAGGAATTCTTAAAATCGCGGTCAAAACTCCGCAACGCCATTTCTTTTACTGCTCTTACGGCATATTTCCCCTGGGCAATAATTTTTTTTGCAAGCTCTATGCTAACATCCATAAGCTTATCGTGCTCAACAACTTCCTGTACAATTCCCATTTGTAAAGCATGTTGGGCATCCAGGGTTTTTGCCGTTGTCATGATGTACATTGCATTACTGTAGCCAACAATTCGTGATAACCTTTGTGTGCCGGCAAAACCGGGCATCAGCCCCAGACTGGTTTCAGGCATACCAAACTTTGCTTTTTCAGAAGCGATCCTAATATCGCAGGACAGTGCCAGCTCAAAACCGCCCCCAAGCGCAAAACCATTAACCGCAGCTATTACAGGATAAGGAAGCATCTCTAAACGTTCAAGGGTTTGCTGGCCCTTATGCGAAAAATTAAAAGCCTGATCAGGTCGCATTCCTGATAACTCTTTTATATCGGCACCGGCAACAAAAGCTTTTCCTTCACCTGTTATTATCAGGGCTCTTGTTTCGGGAAACCTGGGAAGTGATTTTATTGTCTCATTTAATGCAGTAATTACTTCCAGGTTAAGTGCATTTAGCACGTTTGGCCTGGAAAGGGTTATTACTGCAATACCCTCCTTAAATTCAGATTTTACGCCCTTGTTGTCCATCAGTTATATTTTAATTCCCATGACTCAATTTTAAGTTCTAAAGATAAAGCAATTACATGTAAATTCAAATTATGACTAAGAATTTCCCACAATTCCTTAATATAAAAACCGTAAAAAGATACATCCTAGAATTAGAATAGTCAAAATTGACATGACTATTCCACGGACAACTTCAACCTGG
>CAYXIT010000135.1:0-8506 GCA_964465275.1 uncultured Bacteroidales bacterium
TTGCTTTTTTTGATCTCATCATTGCAATTACAGCATTGGCTTTCTTGTTATTTAACGGCATGGCCGTTCCTTACCTTTCACTTAAGCTAGCCAGGGGCCGGGGCAAAGCTGATATTACCACCCGTACCCAACTGAAAATATTTCTTGTTGACCGTTTACAGGGGTTACAGGATTTACTTTGGATGGGACGAAAAAACGACACACTGGATGAGTTCGACCAATTACAAAACAATCTTGATGACATTCAAACCCGCAACGCCGGAACTTCAGGTATAACTGAAGGTTTAAATACCCTGCTGTCGCATCTTGCCATGTTTACTGTTCTTATGCTAGCCATTCCCCTGGTAAAAAACGGAGATATAAAGGGTGTATGGCTTGCTGCACTGACACTGGGAGTTTTAAGCAGTTTTGAAGCGGTACAGGGACTGGCCAATGCATTCATTCAATATGAAAATTCACAGGAAGCATCAGAACGTGTTTTTTCGATGGCGGAGAGCGGAAAAGACTTTGCTGTATCAGAAAAGCAAAACCATATTGAAGTTCCTCAGGGCAAATTTGAAATTGGGTTCAGAAATGTATCCTTTTCTTATCATACTGAAAACATCACGCTTAACAATATTTCATTTAATCTGACTGCCGGAAGTAAAACAGCAGTTGTCGGGCCAACAGGTAGCGGGAAAAGCACACTTGTAAACCTGCTTCTGGGCTTCTGGAAGCCCGATAAGGGGCAAATACTTGCCAATGACATTAATATTCATGATCTCGATTTGGAACTATTCAGAAAAAAATTCGGAACAGTATCGCAGGATGCATATATTTTTAACCGGTCTTTACGAGAGAACCTGCTCATTGCCAACCCCGATGCAAACGATGAACAGTTGAAAGCAGTGCTGCATAAAGTTGGTCTGGGTGAATTTGCAGAAAACCTTGATATTCAACCTGGCTCGCAGGGCATGAGATTCTCGGGAGGTGAAAGGCAATTGATAGCTTTGGCGAGAGTTTTCCTGAAAGAATCAGATTTCTGGATATTTGATGAACTTACAGCTCATATGGATGTGGTTACTGAGCGTAAAGTCCTGGATGCCATAGGGTCAAACCTGGAAGATAGAAGCCTGTTAATGATCACCCATCGCCTTGTTAATATGGAGAAAATGGATCAGATTATAGTGATGTATAAGGGAGAGATTGCAGAAAGGGGTACTCAGACAGAACTTCTCAAAAATAATAATATTTATGCCCGCATGTTGCGGCAACAAAACCAACTCTTAAGGGATTAATTAAGCTTTGTTAACTAATTATTTATAAGAATTACCAGGAACCACCGGCTCCACCTCCTCCAAATCGTCCACCACCGAATCCGCCAAATCCACCTGTACTTCCACCACCAAAACCACCTCTACCCGGTCCGAAACTGCCACGTCCTGAGCTAAAATTTCCAAAAGAGCCCCTGCTGCCTCTGCTACTATGGCTCAACAGCCATAACAAAGTCCAAAAAGGAATGTTTTTACCCGGGCTGTCATAATTTCGTCTTTTGCGGGAAAGGAAGATAACCAGCAAAATAATTAAAATAAAGGGTACTAAAACGGCTCCCGATGGTACATCTTCCTGCTGTGCATATTCACTTGCAGGAAATTCACCGGCAGCGAGTTGCATTAATACATTTGTGGCATCATCGAGCCCCTGGTAATAACTATCACCACGAAAAGCCGGCAAAATCTCATTTTCAACAATCCTTTTGGCAGTAATATCCGGGATTACACTTTCCAGTCCATAACCCACAGCAATATATACATCTCTCTGCTGTGGAGCGACAGTAATGACAATTCCATTCTCAAAACCAGCCTTACCTATTCCCCATGCAGAACCTAACCGAGTTGAAAAATCGGCAATCTCCAAACCATACAAGTCATTGGTAATAACAATGGCAATCTGGGTTTGATGTGTATTAGCGTAATTTACTAGTTTACTTTCGAGTTCATCAGTTTGTGCCGACGATAAAAGGTTTTCAAAATCGTTTACAAGTCTTGGTGGTGATGGTTGAGAAGGAAGCGCTTGCAGAGTCCCCATCATAAAAATAAAGGCCAAAGTCAATAAGTGATATTTTACCCTTATGTTGAGAACTATAAATTGATGCATCATTTTGCTAAACTTAAAATGGAGATGTTGAAAAATTAAAATTCAGTTTCTGGAACTACTTAAATTAAATTTATTCGAATGAAATATCATCGGGCAGTTCGTTAGCATCGTCAGTCTGATATGGGAACCACTGCTTTAGTTCTTTTCCGGCCATAGTAATACCCTCAATCAGACCTTCTGCAAAAAGACCATTTTTAAAATGTTCAATTATTATTTCTTTAGTAGACTCCCAGAAATTCTGCGGTACTTTTGCATTAATTCCCAAATCACCCAATATGGCAAACCTATGACTTTTTAGGGCAACATAAAATAAAACACCATTGCGCTGATCTGTTTGGGTCATACCCAGTTTATCAAAAACGGTAGCTGCCCGATCCAATACGTCTCCTTCGCAAACATTCTCAATATGTAATCTTATTTCTCCGGATGTCTCCTCCTCTGCTTGTTGAACAGCTATCTTAATGGCTTCTTTTTGCTCTTTGGTAAAAAAATCAGTTGCTGCTTTTCCCATGATTAAAACTCAATTACAGGTGGGACATCAGAGCCTGGCCGGGATTCGAAGGTTGGTTTTCTTTCAAATCCAAACATTGATGCGTAGATATTTTTAGGAAACCTTCTGATATTGGTATTGTAGTCCCTTGTCAACTCTATAAAGATTCTGCGTTCATTGGAAATCCGGTTTTCGGTACCTTCGAGTTGTGTTTGCAATTCTAAAAAGTTTTGGTTGGCTTTCAGGTCAGGATATCTTTCCACCACTACCATCAGTCGCGATAGAGCAGATGATAAGCCTTGCTGAGCCTGCTCAAATTGCTGAACCGCCTCGGGGGTAAGATTGGCAGGATCAATATTTACTGAAGTAGCCCTGGAACGGGCTTCAACAACTCCTTCAAGGGTTTCGCGCTCATGGGCAGCATAACCCCTTACTACATTTACAAGATTGGGTATGAGGTCGGCACGGCGCTGATAAACATTCTCAACCTGTGCCCATTGACCCTCAACAGCCTCATCCATGGTAACCAGAGTATTGTAGGTACCACGAATACTGGAAAAAATTACCAAAACCACCAATACAACAATACTGATGGTTATCCATTTTTTGTGTTTTGCTTCCATTTTTTTTTATGTTTAGAAATGGTTTAGATGTTTAAGGGTTTTAGGTTTGAAAAGTCTGTTGTCATCTTATCAAACCATCAACTTTTCTAGTTTTAGTTTTATATTAAATCCACACTACGTTTTATAAAGCTTGTAAGCTTTTCACCTTTAAGCAAATTTTTTGAAAGCATGGCCAGATCAATGAGCTGACTGATCAGTTTAGACTGGCTGGTCTCATCCGTTTCATCAATGATTTTCGAAATGGTGGCATGATTGGTGTTGATTATCAGATTATAAGTGTCGGGCATGTTTCCCATATAGCTCATTCCGCCCAGTGCTGACATATCTTTCATGCGGCGCATAAATTCGGGCTGGGTGATAAGCATTGGCTGGTCGGTTTCGCTAAGGTTTTCGAAAACAACCTGGAATGTTTGATTTTCCAGTTGCTTTTCAACCAGGGGTTTAAGTTTATCTTTTTGCTCATCACTGAGTTTTGAAGGTAGCTCATCTTCTTTTTTGATCAATTTTTCCACAACATCAGCATCAACCCTTACAAAACTAACATCTTCCAATGTGGTTTCCAGCATCTGAATAAAATGACTGTCTATAGGAGTATCCATAAGTAATACGTCATAACCACGCTCTTTGGCAGCATTGATAAAGCTATGCTGCTCTTCCTTTTGCGTAGCATAAATATGCACTACTTTTTTGTCTTTGTCAGTTTGTTCCGTTTTGATATGATTGCGATATTCTTCAAAAGTAAAATATTTTCCGTCCACGTTTTTCAGGAGGCAGAATTTCTGAGCTCTTTCTTTAAATTTCTCATCGGAAATCATTCCATACTGGATGAATACCTTAATATCGTCCCACTTTTTCTCAAAATCCTCGCGATTTGATTTGAACAGCTCTTCAAGCTTATCGGCCACTTTTTTGGTAATGTGACTGCTGATCTTTTTCACGTTGCTGTCGCTTTGCAGGAAGCTCCGGGAAACATTGAGCGGAATATCAGGCGAATCGAGCACACCATGCAACAGTGTCAAAAAGTCAGGCACAATACCTTCTACCGAATCTGTAACAAAAACCTGGTTGCTGTACAATTGTATTTTATCGCGCTGTACCTCAAAGTTTTGCTTTACTTTGGGGAAGTATAAAATGCCTGTCAGAGTAAAAGGGTAATCCACATTAAGATGTATATTGAACAGCGGCTCTTCAAATGTAAGCGGATATAACTCTCTGTAAAAGTCTTTATAATCTTCGTCTTTCAGATCGGCCGGTTTTTGAGTCCAGGCGGGCTTAGTGTTGTTAATGACCCTTGGCTTTTCAATCTTAACTTCTTTGTCTTCGCCCTTTTCGTCTTTTTCGGTTTTTGTTTCGGTTTCGGTACCAAAAACAATTTCAACAGGTAAAAACTTACAATACTTTTTCAGCAAGGCAAGGATACGGCTTTCTTCCAGAAACTCTGTTGAATCGTCGGCAATATGCAAGATTACATCAGTACCTCTGTCCTTTTTCTTGATTTCAGAAATCTCATACTCAGGATTTCCTTCACATTCCCATTTTACGGCCTTAGCGCCTTTTTCCCATGAACGGGTTTGGATTTCAACCTTTTTGGCCACCATGAAGGATGAGTAAAATCCTAAACCGAAATGACCAATAATACCATTATTCTCGTCGGCAGATTTTACTTTATCAATCCATTCTTCTGCGCTGGAAAAGGCAATCTGGTTTATATATTTTTCCACTTCATCAGCCGTCATTCCTATACCTTTATCGCTAATGGTAAGGGTTTTTGCTTTGGAGTCGAGCTTTACTTCTATTTGGGTATTACCAAGTTCGCCTTTGAATTCACCCATTGAAGAAAGGGTTTTTAGCTTTTGAGTGGCATCAACAGCATTGGAAATCAATTCGCGTAAAAAAATCTCGTGATCTGAATAAAGGAATTTTTTAATGATGGGAAAGATATTCTCCGTTTGAACGTTAATTTTACCTTTTCGCATGGCTTTCAACAGTTTATACGTTTAACATTTACAATTAACCGCATTGGGATTGTCAAAGGTTGTGCCAGCATTAATTTACTGACAATTTGACCGCTTAAAATATACTGTAAATGCTAAAAAAGGTAATATCAGATCTCTTCAAGAACTAATACAACTTTATTAAAATCGGCAGCGGCATTGATAACATTCCTGAATCCTTCAAACTGTTCAGGTTCAACCTGTATTTGCTTGTAATATTCATCAATTTCAACAATAAACTGGTTGTCAGAAAAGTAATGAGTGGAAATAAAACCAAAAACGACTTTCTCATCTGACTTTTGCACTACATTAATGTTTGCAGCATCAGGATTAACGATACGATAACCCGGAGGTATTTCAAAAATAATTCTTCTGTAAAACCACCTATTAAACCCTGAATCTCCGCCGATTTCTCTGTCTTCTTCAAAGTATAACTCATTCTGGGGCCCGATCGTCTCACCGATATTTAAAAGCAATCTATTTCCTGCAATTTGCAAAAAAGATGAAGATGAAAAATCGCTGTGTATTAAAAATTCAGCATCCTTCAGAAAATCAACATCACTCTTTTCCATAACCTTTAATGAATCGTATACAGGATTTGATGCAACGGGCTCCATAATATCTCTTAGAAAATCCTGTTTGTATTCAAGATCGACAACCTTATAAATTTCATGTAAGCTACCACCGCCCAGCCCCTTAAATCCTCTTACATTTATAATTCTGGCTTCAGCTTTATCAACATCCAATATAATTTCGATATGCATATTATCATAATTGGCTCTATAGGGAGTCGGCTCTATATATTTTATATTTCCTGTGGCCGATTCAAAGGTTCCAATACTAAGTAGTTTTATAAATAACCCGTAAGTATCGGTATACTCACCATCAATGCAGCCGACACGATAAAAATCATCAACAGGATCAATATACACATCGCCATCAGGAATGTAAATGAGATATTTATCTAGATAATTCCATGATTCAAAATCAGGATCGAATGGTATATTGGTTCGGTCGGATGTAAGTACTATTTCATGATTAATGCCAAGCACTTTGAACAGGTTTACATACAATCTTACAATTCCTTGTTCTCCGGAAACCTGATTTGACAAGATGAACTCCAGATCATTAAATTCCGGTATACTGTATTCCTGAATGTAAATATTGTTTTTGATGTAATCTTCAATCCGGGTAACTTTTGACAAATTTGTGCCGTCAGTTAATTTTATTGTCTCAAGCCACTTGTTAATGATCTTTGGATCAACATCTTCATACATCATTTCATATATTCTTTGGGCAGCATCATTCCAGGTGAGTAATCTTGTGCGGCCTCTGGCATGATTATATTCCAATGTAAATTCAATTCTTGCTCTGCGAGGATTGAAATACGAATATTCCATATCTTTAAGAAGAGGAACATTTTCAAGAGTGCTAAAAAGCCTGTTTCTTTCATCTTCTATTACTTCGGCAACAGCATCAGGGAATCCATTGTAACCTTTAGTTGCGTATAACAAATTCGGGGGCGAAATAAGTTCGAAGGTAGCGAGCTGCAAAGGGTAATCAAACTGATAAAACACCCTTCGAAAGTTGATGCCTGACATTTTTTTTGTTATAAGATATTCTATTTCATCACCTGTTTCTATTCCATCGATAGCGAAGATTTTATAATTCCTTCCGCTTTCATCATCAATAATTTCTTTAATGTTGTTTTGGTCAAATTCAATTAACTGACCATTTGGTTTTATAACACGTGCTTTTAATTCTGTTACTTCCAGAGTGCTCGCCAGGGAAACAGATATTTTATTGAAGCTGTTTACAGCATCATCATTGTTTAACCTGAATCTTCTGTGTTCTGCATGATTTAAAAGGAGATCACCCTGAGAATCATAGTAATACTCATATTTTTCGTGCAGGAAAATACCAATCACATTCTCGCTTTCATATTCTTCAATAATTTCGGAGTAAGCAGGATTTTCTGCCCAAACGAACCCTGTCTCGTAATTCTGGCCTAATGTACTAAAAATTGGCAATACACTAATTACAAGTGCTATTATCAGATTTGTTTTCATTTTTGTTTTGTTTTGTTGTTAATTCTTCTTGAGTACTATAGCTAACCTGTAATTTTTGCTGAGCCTTTCAATCATTTGGTTCCAATCATAAATTCTATTTTCGAATATCTCAAGAAATTCAAAAACCAGTTCTTTTTTCATAATTATAAAATCACCATCTATTTTATACTCTATTGAAACTTTGAAATCATCGTAATTCAAAGTATCATTCTCCGGAAAGGATGCAACATTATACCCTTCAGGAATTTTAAAAGCAGTAATATGGGTTTCTGCAAAATGAAAATCGTTTGTCACGGGAGCAAAGCGTCTGTTTGTATCAACCAGGGTATTGATATATGACCTGTCAAGATTCAGGTTTATATATATTTCATCGTTGATGATCATAGCATAATCATCAAGAGTGAACTCATAATTAATTTCTGCGGGAGTATCATATTCAAAAAGATTTTTGACATCAAAATCTGTTACAATAAATTTATTATTGCCTTTTTGGAAAAGGGTTGAAAATTTTTTCGGGTAATCTGTAAGATTAACTCCATCCATAGCCATGGCAAGTTCCATTTTATTACGGCCGGTATGAATACGTTTTCCAGTGCCGATAACAGATTTATCAATTAAGGAAATATTAACAGAATCGTAAATATTACTTAATGATGCCGGCGATACAGGAACCTTGAAAATATCAAAATTCTCTTCATCGATTCCGATCAATACATCTTTACCCTGTATGTTATAAGGGTAGGAATCAAGATCAAGAAACTTAAAGGTGCCGTCAAGAATAAAAGTAGTATCACCTAAATTACACGATACAACCATATGATTATCTACTGCAGGTAACGGACATTCTTCATAAGTATAAGGAATATCGCGCGTGCCAACCCATGATAAATAGGAAGAGATACCGGCCAGTTCCAGCATTTTTTGTATCAGTACTGACATTCCTTTGCAATCGCCAAATCTTTTATTGAATACTTCAATGGGTGAAGCAGGAATAAATCCTTTATAACCTTCAATATAGGCAACATACCTGATATTTTCCTGTACCCAGTAGTAGATAGCCTTAACTTTCTCCTTTTCAGAAAGGTTGCCGGTAATTTTATCAACATGATCCTTCAGTTCAGGTGTATAACTGTTATCCAGATCTTTTAAAAGATATTGGTAAAATTTATATAGATTCTCAACGGTTGAATAATA
>CAYXIT010000136.1:0-1205 GCA_964465275.1 uncultured Bacteroidales bacterium
TCAGGACCCTAATCTCCCGGTTGAACTGGAAATACGCCGCAGTGTAGCAAAAAAAATCTCTTCTTTACTGGAAGAAAAATTTTTGAAAGAAGTGACCCTGGAATTCATCTGATTATTATAATTATTATTCACAAACCCCCTATTTATTATCTTATTTATAATAAGTCTTAATATAAATAAACAGTTGACAATAAAGATTTTAGTAAAAACGGATACTGTATTTGTTTGAAGATTAGCTATATATGAATTAAATATTGGCAAAACAACAATTTAATACTACCTATGGGGTAAATTCTTCTTTGAATAGTAGTTTTTTGTTACTATATTTGCTTCGTTCATAGAACAAATCTATATATCCGACAACATTATTCCGAATTTTACAGCTTTCTTTTGTAAGTTCGGAGACATAAAAAAAAGAAAAAGGTGAAAAGATTACCTTCATTTTATTTTTCAATCTTTTCTCTGTTTCTGGTTTTTAATCTGGGTTTAAACCTTAAGTCTGGCATTACTTCGACCTCCCTGGGGGAAATATCAGGCGTAACCAGCGAGATTCAACAATCAGGCTCAGCAGCAAGCAGTTTCTTTTATGCTGGTGATAATGTTGTATCTGGTTTTAATGTCTTATCAAATCTCTATCAGAAAACTAATTCAATACTTCCGGAATTTAAATTACTTGCCGAAACCAACTCACCCAAATATTACGGAAACTTTCTATTTTTCGTGGTTTTGCTTATAGTTGTGCAAATCATTATTACATTTTTATGGATTAGAACCCTTCAAAAATCAAGAAAAACGCACACAAATCATGAAAAACTTTTGAAACTCGTTGAATCCTCCCCAACGCCAACTATGGTATTTCAAAACTACAGAATCATTTATGCAAACCCTGCTTTTGAAATACTAACCGGATTTCACCGGAAGGAACTTCTCAAAATGGAGGTTTTTCAAATAATTCATCCCGATAGTTTGCAAACTTTCAACAATGATGATCTGATAAATGAACAAAACAAGGATTCATTTCGTAATGAACTTCAAATTGTTACGCGTTATAAAGAAAGTAAATGGGTTGACTTTTCAGCAAGAGGCATACAAATAGAAGGGAAAACAGCAGTTATAGTTACTGCTTCAGATATAAACGAGAAGAAACTACAGAATAATGAAATTTACGAATCTCATGAAAGGTTAGCGAAAATCATTAGTGCCAC
>CAYXIT010000136.1:1298-8459 GCA_964465275.1 uncultured Bacteroidales bacterium
AGGGAAGCTGACATTAAAAACAGTAAAGAGTCATGGACCGATCTTATCCATTCTGATGATAAAGCCAAAGTTGTTCGGATTCTGGAAAACCTGGAGACAGGTAATTTCCCATCTTTCCAGACCGAATACAGGATGAAATGTAAAGATGGAACCTATAAATGGATACTGGCATCTTTCACCCTCATTCCCGATTCAAATGATAATGCATGGCGAATCATAGGAACCCATACCAATGTAAATGATAGAAAAGAAGCAGAAATTTTGCTGCGCGAGAACGAAATAAAATTTAAAAATCTTTTTGTAAAAAGCAAAACAGCAATTTTAATCTCCGACGCAGATACCGGTGATATCATTGATGCCAATGACGCTTCTGTTGAATACTATGGATGGGATAAGGATGCACTTCTGGGTAAAAACATGGGTGATATAATTGCTATGACAGAAGATGAGATCCAACAGGAAATAAAAAATGCTGAAGATGAAAACAGAGACCACTACAATTATTATCACGAACTAAATAATGGTAGCATCAGAGCAGTTTCAGTATATGAAAGTGAAGTTAGATTAAAAGGGAAAAACTTAAAATTTTCGATAGTTTTTGATATAAGTCAAAGCAAAAAAATTGAAGAGGAATTACAGAAGGCAAAAGAGACAGCTGAAGAAGCCACAAGAGTAAAAAGCTTCTTTATCAGCAATCTGAGCCATGAAATACGCACACCTCTTAATAATATAATCGGTCTTGCCCAACTTATAATCGACGAAAACAACCTTACGCCTGAATTGCTTGATAACATGAAATCAATAAAGTTTTCATCTGATCATCTGTTGGAAGTAATCAATGAGGTTCTTGACTTTTCTAAAATTGAAGCAGGTAAGATTGAGTTTGAAGAAACCGATTTTGACGTTATCTCCCTGGTAAGAGAATCAACCAAAACATTTGATTTTAAGGCCAGAGAAAAAGCAATAGACCTCAATGTAAACATTGATCCGGCTGTTCCTAAAGTTCTTAAAGGCGATCCTGCGCGAATAAGACAAATACTTCTGAACTTACTTAGCAATGCGGTAAAATTTACCGGTGAAGGTCATGTAAGCATTGATGTTAAAGTATTGAGCATGCAGGATGACAACGTAAATATAAAATTTTCGGTGTCAGATACCGGAAGAGGTATACCGGAAAGTCAACTCTCAGGTATTTTTGAATCCTACACGCAGGCCACAAAAGATACTGCAAGAAAATTTGGAGGTACCGGTCTGGGTCTGGCTATATGTAAAAAGCTTACAGAGCTCCTTAATGGAAAAATAGGAGTTAAAAGTATAGAGGGAATGGGTTCCACATTTTGGGTTGATCTGCCATTAAGAATAAGCGAAAAACCTAATATTACTGAATTAGGTAAGCCAGGCGGCAAATTGAAGAATCTGAAAGGAGTAAAGATTTTGTTGGTGGAAGATGATACAATGAACCAATATGTAATTACCAAACTTCTGAAGAAATGGCTTGCTGAGCTGGAAATAGCTGAAAACGGTTTACAGGCAATTGAAATACTTAAAAAAGATAATTTCAACCTGGTACTTATGGATTTGCACATGCCCGAACTTGATGGCTATGAAACTGCACTTAAGATCCGCGATACAAGTACCAATGTTTTAAACCATAATATCCCGATAATTGCATTAACTGCTGATGTTACTCCCGAAACAAGGCAAAAAGTTTTGGATGCCGGTATGAATGATTATATCACCAAACCCAGCGACCAGGAAACAATGTTCGATAAAATAAACCGCGCAATTATAAATCAGAAAACTGAATTTGTTGAAGGAAAGCTTAATGAAATTGAATCAAAGACAATCAATACAGAAGACACTGAAAGTATAAAGCAGCATATCAAAGATGCCCTTGCCGCAATTTTTGATGATGATCTTGAAAGTACACTGGCACTCATATCAAGGTTTCTTAAAGAAATACCCAGGGCAATGATTGGTGTTAATGAGGCATATTATGAAAAAGATTTTTCCACATTAAACAAGCTGGTACACAAAATAAAACCCGCATTCAGTTACCTGGGATTTAATGAAGTATCTGACTTGATTACCAAAATACAACTCCTTACACGATCGCAAAATAATATTGATGAATTAGAGATACTTTGCCGTGAACTGGATGATGAATCAAGGAAAATTGTTAGAATATTAAGAGAAATACAGAAGGACTACATCAGGAATAACTCAGTAAATATCCATTCCGATTGAAAAAAAGGATACAATTAATCCGTTATAATCATAAAATCGTAATTTTGGCCTTTTATTTCCTGAAAGGCTTTTTTTATTTATGATACAAAAGGAACTCTATATGCAGCGCTGCATTGAGCTGGCGGTTGAAGGTATGGGAAAGACTGCTCCAAACCCAATGGTAGGTTGCGTTATAGTTTATAATGACAAAATTATAGGAGAAGGGTATCACAGGGAATATGGTAAAGCACATGCCGAAGTAAATGCCATAAACTCTGTAAAAGATAAAAACCTGCTCAGTAAATCAACTCTTTATGTAAGCCTTGAACCTTGCTGTCACTGGGGAAAAACTCCTCCATGTACCGACCTGATCATTAAGAGTAAAATACCGCATGTAGTAGTTGCCAGCATTGACCCATATGATACTGTTGCCGGAAATGGAATATCCATACTCAGAAATCATGGAGTGAAGGTTGATGTAGGTCTGTTGCGCCATCAGGCAATATTACTTAATAAGCGCTTCTTTACCTATCATCAGAAAAAAAGACCATACATAATACTAAAATGGGCTCAAACAGCAGATGCACTTATCGATACTGAACGCCTTCCCGGAACTCCTTCCCGACCCACATGGATTACATCTGAAAAATTAAGAATGCTGGTTCATAAGTGGAGAACGGAAGAACAGGCAATTATGGTAGGAACAATTACCGCCCTTAAAGATAATCCAAGGCTGAATGTAAGAGACTGGAGCGGGAAACAACCCCTGCGCATTGTTCTGGATGAAAATCTCACATTATCCGACTCACTAAGCCTTTTCGACAACAGCCAGAAAACCATTGTTTTTAATAATATTAAAAACGTTTCAAGCGAAAATATACAATGGATTCAGGCGGATTTTGCAGATGAAGCATTTCTTGATAATATACTGAAAATATTGGCAGAAAAGAACATACAGTCAGTGATCATCGAGGGTGGTCAGAAACTTCTTCAGGCTTTTGTTTCCAGAAATTTATGGGACGAAGCCAGGGTATTCCAGGGGAACAAGTTTTTTGTCAAAGGTTTGAGAGCACCATCATTGCCTCACGATAATTTCAACATGTCTTTGATAGGAAATGAAATTTTGTATTTCTTAAAAAATCCTGCAAATTCCTGGTAAAAATCTGATGCATGCACTACCTGCTACTTGCCATATTTTTTTCTTCGTGTATCATTGTTACATTCAGGCTTTTCAGCAAATTAAAGATCGATAACCTGCAGGCTATTACTGCTAATTATTTGATTGCAGCCCTGTTTTGCTTTTTCATCTGGGAAGAAGAAATAGTATTTCAGGAGTTGTATCATAGTCCATGGTTTCCATGGTCAATAATAAACGGAATACTTTTTATCCTTGTATTTTTCATATTTGCCCGGTCTGCCCAAAAAGCCGGCGTTGCTGTTACTGCCGTTGCAAGTAAAATGTCTGTTATAATCCCTGTTGCTATAGGATTTTTTATTTATGGCGACCACATCAGTTTTTTAAAAATTGCAGGTATTTTAATCGCATTTCCCGCATTTTATCTGATATTCAAGAAACCTGACAAGCCTATAGAGCCAGATAAAAGGTATATTTTTCTTCCTTTGATATTATTTCTTGGTACAGGAAGTAATGACAGCATAATGAAACATGCGCAAAAATATCATATTGAAAATGAGTTTTTATTGTTTCTGGGTGTAATCTTTACCTTTTCCCTTATAATAGGGTCTGTCTTTCTTATCAGAAAACTTCTCTATACACGTCAGAGATTAGAGTTACGCAATTTACTGGCCGGTTTTTTACTGGGTTTTTTTAATTTCAGTTCCACCTATTTCTTTCTTAAGGGGCTTACAGTATTTGAGAGTAGTGTATTTTTCCCTGTATTTAATGTAAGTATAGTTAGTATGGGAGCTCTTATCGGATTATTAATTTTTAAGGAGAAGCTTTGGTGGAAAAACTGGCTTGGAATAGTCCTGGCTATCTTAACCATATTATTCATTGCCTTTGCCTGAAAACTATTTAAAGTAAAAAACTATGTTCAGCGATTCATACAGAACTGTGAAATATAAAAGCGAAGGGCTTTATAAAGATAAAGGCAGTAAGTTCATTTCCTATGTGTTTCCGGTAAAAAGCGAAGAAGAAATAAAACTGTTTCTGGATGAATTAAGAAAGAAACATTATGATGCACGTCATCATTGTTATGCATGGTCTCTGGGTCCTGCCCGCGATGCCTATAGGATAAACGATGATGGTGAACCTTCGGGCACTGCAGGTAAACCCATTTACGGACAGATACTATCTCATGATGTTACAAATGTACTGATTGTGGTTGTCAGGTATTTTGGAGGGACAAAACTGGGAGTACGTGGATTAATAAATGCATATAAAGCCGCTGCTGCAGATGCTCTTCAAAACAACACCATTATTGAAATGCTCATCAGAGAAGTTTACGAACTTACATTTGAATATACTCTCATGAATGATGTAATGAAAGTTCTGAAAGATTATGATCTTAACCAGATCTCACATGATTTTGCTTTAAGCTGTAAATTAAGTTTTGAAGTGAGGCGAAATAAAGCTGACGAAGTGAAAAAGATCTTCGAATCTATTTATGGTGTAACAATATCATATAAATATACATTGTAGATATCAACCCGTACAACTCATTGAAGTTATATTAGTTACCCTATTATACCTGATTTGTAACATGTTATCTCCTCTTTACTTAACTTATTGATTATAAGCACAATTCAGATTTACGACAGCCATTTTAAACACGCTTCTGTATATTAATTTTAAATTAAATTATGTGGTTAATTTAGGTTGTTTTTTAATTCAATTAGTATTATCATTGTAGGTAAACTTCTCAATAAAATAACTTAAAAATGCTTAATGCCCGGATTTCCCTGTGGATGGTGCTGTGGGGATTAATAATTTTAGCTTCTTGTAAAGGTACTGACCAGAAACAATATATACTTAAGGGTGAAGTGATATTGCTTGATAGTATTAATGTTCCTGAAACAGATACTGAGCAGGAAAACATTATCCGGGAATACCGCAAAACTCTTGAGGCTGATATGAGCCGGGTGCTTGTTGAATCGGCCCAGGTTATGAAAAAGGGAACACCTGAAGGCCTGCTCAACAATTTTGTTGCTGACCTGGTTTTTGATATAGGCAATGATTTATACCAACCCGATGATAATAAAGACATTGATTTTTGTCTGCTGAATTATGGTGGGCTCAGAGTACCATTACCCAAAGGGGAAATCACCTACGAAAGAGTATTTGAACTCATGCCTTTTGAAAATGAAATGGTTGTTGTTACCATAAGCGGGGGAAAAACGCGTGAATTATTTGAATATCTTGCTGCAGCCCAAAGAGGTATGCCGGTATCCGGGTTAAAATTAACCGTAAAGGATAATGAACCTCATGAGATTATAATACAAGGAGAAGAATTTGATATCAGCAGATCATATAAAGTTTTAACGTCCGATTATCTTGCCGGAGGAGGAGATTCAATGAATTTTTTACTCCAGCCGATAAATTATGAGTTATTGGGCATGCGTGTGAGGGATGCCATTATTTTTCATATGCAACAGGTTAACGACAGAGGAGAAAAAATACAGGCAGAACTTGATGGCCGGATATGTGTTATTGACTGATTAAGTAATTTTTTTATAGCCGGACAGCTATCGATACCATAAGAGTATTATTAAATTTTTATTCCTTTTTTTATAAAGGAGAAAAAACTATGACCCTGAATAAAATTAACAGACGAAATTTTGTCAGAACTACACTAATAGGAAGTGTTGCAATAGGTACAGGCATTCCTTATTACCTTTTTGGTAACAATGAAGTTGAACACCTTTGCATACTCCATACCAACGATACGCATAGCCGTATTGACCCCTACCCTGCCAATGATCCAAATTTTCCGTTAATGGGTGGATATGCCAGAAGGGCAGCACTTATTCAGCAGATTAGAAACCAGGTCGAACATGTTTTATTACTCGACGCTGGTGATATTTTTCAGGGTACACCTTATTATAATGTTTATGGAGGAGAGCCTGAACTGCGGCTTATGACAAAAATGGGATACGATGCTTCAACCATAGGGAATCATGAATTTGACAATGGCCTTGATGGCTTTAATAAAGTATTGCCCTTTGCCGGATTCCCTTTTATCAATTCCAATTACGACTTTTCACAAACTATTCTTGATGGAAAAATAGAAACGTATCGCATTTTTAAGAAAGGAAATCTTAAAATTGGTATATATGGTTTGGGTATTGAACTGGAAGGACTGGTTGGAAGAAATCTATATGGAAACACAACTTACACTGATCCTGTCAGAGTTGCGCAAAGAATGGAAATGTTACTGAAAGAAGACATGAATTGCGATCTTGTAATTTGTCTCTCACACCTGGGCTTTAAATATGATACAGGTAAAGTTAGTGATGTAGTAATAGCAGAAAAAACAAGATATACTGATATAATAATAGGTGGTCATACCCATACATTATTAGATCCACCGGCTCAAATAGAAAATACATCGGGTAAAATAGTTCATATCGGACAAACCGGTTATGCTGGAGTGAGGTTAGGCCGTCTGGATCTGTACTTTAACAAAAATTCAGAAGAAATTTTTGTCGAATCAAATACAACAAAAGTTTTTAAAAAACAATACCTATAAAATTTTTTTATTAACTTTTTTTTTTCAATTTTTGTTGAAAAGTATTGGGGAAATTCTTTTTTGTCCTAATTATTGTATTTCAGGTAGTAAGGAAAAAATTTGTAGAAATTAATATAATTCTGAGCAATTTTAGAAGTAATGGAGAGCAATCACCAGGAAGTATGGTCAAAATGTCTTAGTGTTATAAAGGACAATATTACTCTAAACAGTTATAATACGTGGTTTG
>CAYXIT010000137.1:0-7965 GCA_964465275.1 uncultured Bacteroidales bacterium
CCAGTACATCGCGTATCATGGCCTTGTTAAACCCGTCTTCTTTGGCACCCAGTGTGGTTAATACATCTTCCGATACATAGGGCGATGTTTGCATAAGGTACTGGTAAGTGGTATAAGCATCTCCATCACCGGCCATTTCCACCTGCTGGGTCATAAGGTCGGTATTGCCGTCGTCAATGTGGCTTTGCAGAAGAATCTCAGTTTCTGTGTAAAGTGTTAAAGACTCATTTCGCTCATCCTGTAATTGTTCAAGAGTTTTGGGTACAGGCTGTTTAGGACATGATGCTTCGGTATATTCATAAGTAGTTGGGTACAAATTTATCTTAGGCGGATCACTGTAAATGGCAGGCACTACCCTGGGTTCTGAAGCAGGATCATGGTGGAAATAGGAAATATTGGCTTCGGTATTGATGAAATTGGCAACCAGTATGGAACTGTTGTTACCGAATAAATTTCCTGCCAGGGTTTTAGTATCTGGATTATCTGAATAACCTTGTAGTTCTCTGATACCTGACCATCGATATAAATCATCGGAGGTAACAAAAAAGTCAAATGCATTTTCCAGGTTGCGGTTGCATTGCAATTCCAAACCCTCCTCTTTATTGCTGCCCTTATTTTCACCTATAGCTTCAATTCCAACAGTAAATCCTTCCAGGTCATTGCGGTAAATTTTATTAGGGTAAGAACCGGTATTCCGTGCAATGATACCCAGGCTGCCACACATGGTGGCGCCATTGGAAGTGCTGAAAAACTGGTTATTTTCAATGGTGAAATTTGATGAATTGTTTATGTATATGCCGTAGGTATCGCCGCATTTGCTGCCGGGATAGGTATAGCCCGGAGCTACACTGAAGGTATTGTCCATAATGGTTACATTGTCCTTGGCGTTGAAATAAATACCTTTAAAGGATGAAAAATCGGAAAGGTAAACCGAGAAATACCTGTCGGGTATGGTTGCAATGGAATGAATACCGAATTTCATATGGTTGAATCCGGATTCCCATACCCTGAAAGTAGCTTCCTTCGTATAAATACCATCCCTGGAAGTCCTGTAACCATAATAATCAATATTATCCCTTTCATCCGTAAAGGTACAATTGGTAAACCGCACCCCTGTAACATTCCACATGGTAACATTGGCCGTGTGGGTATCGTGCAGGGTTTCATCGTCGGTTGTAAAGGTACAGTTGGTGAAGTAGGAGATGTTATCAATGGGTTGACCCTGGGTATTCGTATTCTGGTACGACATAAACTCCACATTGCGCCAATTGTTGCGGAAGGTAGCATCAGTAGCCTGTATAATACCCCCGTTGTAAGCCCAGTCATCATCAACTCCTTTGAGCATTACTGCATCTTTGGCATTTTCAATGATGGCGCCGTTTTGCAGTATCAATGCACCCTGGTTTTCGAAAGTTTGGGGTAGGAATCGATCACCTTCTACGTAGATGCCTTGCCAGTAGTTGCCGCAGGAGTTGGTTATTACGCCACCATTTATGGTTATTTTTCCTTCAGGTTTTGTAATTATGAGTCCATTAGAACCCATATCTATGGTTCCCAGAACAATTAATTCAGCACCTGGCTCAATTATTAATTGATTATCAGCCTTTAAAAATAATTCGCCATCAACCGTTAAAGTGCTGCCTGACTCAATGATAATATCAGCGTTAGGGATCATTTCGGTATAACATGATATTGTTAAGTTAGACTGGTTTGAAACCATCAGATTATTATAAAATCGCATACGAAAATCCCAGTCTTCATCACCCTCAATTTGCCAATTCATAGGAGTGTATGAATCATCTTTAATATACTTGTTAGTATTTTTTATGGAAAGAGTACGATGCATTCTTCCCATTTGCTTTGGAGTTGTATGATACTTAAGCTGGTTTGTACCACCCATTAGATTATTTGTGCAGGTTGTGAAAGGGTCTAATGGGGAACATTCCCATCCGCCTTCCTGGAAACACACATCACAGTTGCTCGATGGAATGCAACTTATTCCATAATTAATTGAATCATTTAACAAATCACTTAGATATTCAGGATGGGAAGCATTACATGTTTCAGAATCATATGGATGACGCAAGCCTAAATTGTGGCCTAATTCATGCGCTAAATGCCTTGATAATACATGAAAAGGTTTGTTTCTTGAATACTTTTGAAAGGTCACAACATATTGATTTGAATCCCAGTTATCACTTGGAAGGTTAGCAAAACCCTCTGCTGTATAACCAGGATAATGCCCTTCGGTAAAAAATACATTTATCGATTCATCCCATCCTTCAATATCAAGTGACTCTAAATATGACATAAATACCGTCCCAAAAGTATATGTACCGGTATTCAATTGACTGTTTTTAAGAAACAAAACTGTATCCAATTCGAATCTAATCCTGGTATCAGAAATATAGGGCGGTTCATAATCTGGATGTATTGGATTGGCCTCTAATGTATCAACTACCCTATAAACTCCATTTAGGTCAGAAACGGTGGTATTGAAGAAATCAATAGTGGTCTGATTGTTTGGATAGTTGTTTTGACCATAATCATCCTGAATGACAACAAAATTTATACGAATTGTTTTAAGACTCTGATTGATGTCTGGCTCATAATAACTAAAATTCAGATTTCCCCAGTTATTAATGTATGAAAATGATGACCGCAGACAATTGTAGTTTTTTTCAGTATAAGGTTCTGGAGGAACTTCATCATTTCCTGTACATACAGGGTTGCCCGGTTCCTGAGATTGCGACATCGATGGAAAAATAAGAGTAGTCGCTAAAAACGTAAATAATATATATATATATATAATATGTTTTCATTGTTTTATAATTTTAAGATTTGTTTTTTTAAGGTTTGATTCAAGGTTAACGATATACAATCCTTTGGGCCAGTTTGAAGCATTAATGTTATAATTGGTTTCCAAATTCAAACTACTTGATTGATAACAAACTCGACCCATGCTGTCAAATACAGTGATGTTTTCAAAAACTGGCCCTTCAGATTGTAGAATCAGGTGACTATTAGAGTCAAAGAACAATGTGACATCTGAATTTACTTTTGCAAAATCCCCAACATCTCCAATCAATTCTTTATAACATGAATCCCAAAAAGGGTTGTCATATACTATCTGATCGTTCTTCTCAACACACAATAGCTCTGGATACCACACATCATCAAGGCCTATTTGACTGCGAGAATCAGCAGAAAATAATAAGCCAGCATTACTGCCTATACCTTCGATCCAAATAAGGCTTTGGTTTACAGTAAATTGATCTTGAAACTGAATTACTTTTCTGTTTTCACTGTTAATGATTAGGTTATCAACTGATTCCACAGTAAGAGTCAATGGAAATTCATCTAATAAAAAACCATCTTCATATAAAACATAAAAGGAAGCAATACCAAGAGATGATATTTGAATCTGATCACTAACTTCCAGTGTAAAATCGTACAAAAGTAGTTCATCAGTATTTCCAGGTACTATTATCCAGGATTTTCCCGTAGCGATATCTTCTCTGAATGAACCAGCAAATACAAGCGCTTCAGGGGTTAATTCAGTAAACCCAAAATGAAAATAGACTTTGCTATATGTTAGGTCATTTATGAGTGTATCACCCATAAAAGTAAATTTGCTACTAGAGCTTGACCAGGTACACCCTTCACAGGCAATGGGAGCGTAATCCTGCCCCCTCGCCAGCCAAGCTGTCATAAAAATTAAAATCAATAGTATTTTTTTCATAAGTGTTTTGTTTGAGTTTTTTTGAAATCTTAAAACATTACTGTCCACTTAAATTAACCTGAGGGACAGTTGGTTATAAAAAGGTTCTTTGACATCTTGGTAGTTCACGTTTTTAAATAGCTTATTTACAGGGGTTTTGTCTAGTAGAGATATACCCAAAACCTGTAAAATTTCGTAGGTTGATCGCTCAATGTTTAAACTGGAGCCAACAATTGATACAAGACAATAAGCAATAATAGCTGAAAACACTTGAATACGCACTGCATTTTCGGATGTACCCCAGAATGCCTTGATTTTCAGGTGTTGCTTAATCCATTTAAAGAAAAGTTCAACCTGCCAACGATTTTTGTACAAATATGCAATCTGCTCAGCAGAAAGCTCAAAGTTGTTTGAAAGAAAGACAAAGGTTTTGTCAGATTCCTTATAGTAAAACCTGACCCGGCGCAATTTCTCAGGATAATCCTTTGATACATAAAAGCCTGTTAATTTGCCAACCAGGTCACTTTTTACGCCTGCTTCTTTGTTGCTTTTTAATGAGTACATGCGCTTAAAGCATAGGTTGTCCTTTGCTCTGACTACAAAGAAGGCAGAATATTTTGTTATCCGGTAAAGCCTTTCATAATCAACATACGCCCGATCAAAAATATAATATGCTTCGGGCTCATAGAGAAGCATATCCATGGCGTTTACATCATGGACAGCTGCCGGAGAAACATGCACAAAAGTCGGAATTTGGGTTGTGACATCAAACAAAGTATTAAGCTTGATTCCACCCTTTTTCTTCCGGAATTTAGCCCACCAGAAAACACTCAAACACAAGTCAATGGTGGTAGAGTCAAACGCATACACCTGGCCTTTGATCTTGAAGTCATCATTTTCTCTTTGTTTTCGGGCGATAGAAACAAGATGATAAGCAAATTCTTCAAATATTCTGGAGTCTCTGCCTTCATTGGCTTTAGCCAGATTACTACGGGTTACACTTATACCAAAACCCAGATGGTATGACTTACCTTCATGCGCGTTAATTGCAACAATCAGGTCTCGCAGACTATCCCGGTTGGTAAGTTGGCCAAAAACCATACACAGGAGTTGATTCCAACAAGTAAAATGCCTAATGTGTTTGTTACAAGAGTATTTCTTGACAAATTTGTCAAAAATACGTTGGGGTAAAAACTCAACAATTTGAGCGAAAACGTATTTGCCTTGATTCATGATTGCCTTATTTTTAGGCAAACCTAATCAATTCAAATCGTCACCATTAAAAAAAGGTCTGAAAACGTGATCTATCAAGGATTTCAAAGAACAAAAATTAATTTTTAGTGGACACTAGTGAAAAATAATGATTAATCAAACGAACCAGCCTGCAAAAAACCCCAAACTGATTTCATGAAGGAAGGATGCAGATTCAATTTCAGCGATCTGAAAAAACAGGTGAAGCCGAAAGGTTTAGGTGATTTGTTTTCAGGATTTTACCATAGGCAGGTGGTTTTGTGGCCAGGTAGGGTTAGCGAGTGAAAAGTATGAAAAATTATTCATTCCGGCAAGTTTAATATGTTAAATCGATGCATCTATAGGTAATTTAGAATGGGTCTTGATAGAGGAAAAGGGAGAAGGGAGGACGGAGATCGGAGACCGGAGAACGGAGACTGGAAACTGGAAACAGAAGTTAGTACCGGCCAACTCCCCCTTTCGAAGGGGGTCTGGGGGATGTGGGAGGCATAGATGTAATCAAACTACTCCGGGCACGAACCTGAAGTCGTACCCGGAGAAAACTCTGCGTGACTTTGTGTCTCTCCGTCTCTGCGGTTACTTAAAATAAGCTTCTGCCCCCAGCCCTATAAGCTCACCAACGGGCCGGCAGTCGGGTGAAAGGATCGACTGGTTCTGGTTGAAGGCAATGGATCCGCAGCCACCGCCGCAGATCAGTTGCAGGTTGCAGTCGCGGCATTTTTCAATGTGCATGACATCGCGTTGTTGCCAGAGTTTGATTTTTTCATCCAATAATTCAACTTCAGGATAAAAGGTGCCAAGTTTTTCACCGGGTTTACCCACTGTTGCCGTGCAGGAATAAATGCTGCCTGTATAATCCATGGCCCATTCACTTTTACAGGCAGGGCAGGAATCAAAAAGGGGCTTAGGTAGCTCGCCGTTTTCCTGCAGAAATTTCATTACAGAAAATGCGGGCTTATGAAAGCGGACGATCTGTGGATGTTTTTTTATAAGCCCCAGCAACTCCTGGTAAAGGGAGAGACGGTTAAAGAGTTTTGATTGGCCATCCTGGCAATAATGCAATTCGTAATTTCTGCCAATCTGGGTCTTGAACAAAGGATGGTCGGCCCAGCCTTTTTCAATGGCAAAATCCGCCAGGGCGGGCAGATCATTGATGTTTTCCTTGTCTACCACCATTCGCAGATTTAAGGGTATTTGTTTTTGCAGACAGGCATCAATATTTTCCACAATTTTATCGAAGGTAGGACTGTTGTTTTTCAGTTTCCTGCGGCGGTTGTGCACATCACGGGTGCCATCGAGAGTGATTTGTATTTCACGGGTGAAAGCAGGATCAAAGATATCAAGATACTGATCCAGGAAATAACCATTGGTAACAACAGCAATATCCAGTTTTACGGCCACAGCCTTTTCAATGAAATAAGAGAGGCTTTTCTTGTAAGATTTGGAATTCAGAAGGGGTTCTCCGCCAAAAAGGGTAATATATTTTTTTCTGTGGGCAAACTGTTTACCAATAAATGTAAAGAAGGCATCAGTTATTTCTCTTGAAAACGAAAGATTTTTATCAGGGTAGCCGCTTTGGTAGCAATAAGAACAGGTAAAGTTACATGCATAGGTGGGAACAAAGAAAAGTTGCATCTCTTCCTTTTCCCGTTCTTCCAGAAATTCAATATACTTCAGGCGGTAATCAAGATCTTCCTGCAACGGGTCAGCTACATAGCCCTTTTCAATAAAATCAGTGGGGTAGTTCCCACTAGCGGAATGGTTCAGAAGTGACAGTTCTTTTTCAGAAAGGATATCAGCATTGCCGGTTAAAACATTAACAATAATATTTTCCACACCTTCTTTGACAGGTGCAATGATGTTGTGCTTTGAAGGTTTGAGCATTATGGATGATGAATGATCCGGGAATGTATAAATTTGTTTAGTCGTGGCAGCCTACCTGGTTAGGTGAAAGTTTGGCACAGCATTGCGCCTGTTTTTTTTCAGTATTAACTTTTTTTTGTGCTTTTTTGATAAGAGTTTTCATAATAGATTATCGGTTTGTTTTTGAAAATCAAAAATATAAGTATCGAATTGTATTTATTTTGAATGTTTGCAATATACAAAAACTTTTTATTTCAGAGATTTTTGTCCCTTGATAGTAAAACTGCTAACCTTTATTTTTCCCTTTTCGTAAGGGACGGATTCTTCAAGGATCTCAACCTTACCAAATCCGGCATTTTGCAGGTTTGCATAATATTTTTCTTTTGTTTCAGCACCTGCCCAGCATTCGGCAACAGCATCAGGATCGTTGCGGTATTTATCAGGAACTTCTTCTGATGCATATATATCACTCACCACAAAAGTACCTCCGGGTTTAAGTATCCTGAAAATCTCCTTCCATACTTTATCCTGATCGAGACTGTGGTTGATGGTGCAATTGGAAAGAACAACATCAAGTGAATTATCAGGCAGATTAATGCTCTCCAGTTCGCTCTTCACAAAGGCAGTATTCTTCAGGTTAAGCTTACGGGCGTTTTCCCTTGCAGTTTCCATCATGGATTCCGAAACATCCACACCCCAGACAAAGCCTTCTTCCCCGGCCAAAGTGGCCATTTTTAATACATCATAACCCTTGCCTGAACCCAGATCGGCACATTGAAAACCAGGTTTTATTTGTGCGTAATTGATAGCACCGCCACAAGAAAGGCAGCACTCCTGATCTGATAGCACGTCATAACGTTTTGATATGGCTTGGGTAAAACTTTCTGACATTATATGTTTATATCTAAGTATATTAATGAATTTGCAAATTTAAGAAAAAAAGCAGTTTTGGAAAAATTATCTTTTTCACGACATTGCGGTAATCAGGGCATAAATTGCATACCATGTCATAGCGATTGAAACTGTAAATTTTAATACAAATACATGGTTGGAATAAAATATTTAAATTCTAAAGGCAATTTTGCTTGATCAAGCAAGCGCATAACTATTTTTTCACCAAATATAGCCGG
>CAYXIT010000138.1:0-7962 GCA_964465275.1 uncultured Bacteroidales bacterium
TTTTTGCTGACAAATATGGTTTCATACCAAATCTTAGCATTCTTGATCTTCTTTTCAATATGGGTCCTGATTCATTACACTACCTGGAAAAGATAAGTTCAAAAGCCTGAATCTGTTTCGCTTTAAAATAATTTCCAAATACCGACTGTAAAGGTCAGTTGCTTCCCGGATAAGCAATGCGAACATGAAATATGTGCATTAGCCGGTTTTTAAACACATTCTTTATTATTTTAATATCCTTAAAAGTAATATCTGCATTATCAAACTGCTTTTCTTCAATTTGATTGTCTATAATGCTTTCAACCAAATTGTTAATAGATTCTTCATTGGGTTTTTTCAGGCTTCGTGAAGCAGCTTCCACCGAATCAGCCATCATTAAAACTGCCGTTTCCTTGCTGAATGGCTTGGGACCTTTGTACGTGAATAGCTCTTTATCAATTTCCTGGTCGGGGTTCTCATTCTTTTCCATTGCATAAAAATACCTGGTTGTAGTAGTACCATGGTGTGTACGAATAAAATCAATGATATATTCCGGTAAATTATATTTGCGTGCTTTTTCAATCCCTTTTATAACATGTCCTATGATTATCTCTGCACTCTCAGTATAACTGATCTCATCGTGGGGGTTTATGTCAGACTTTTGGTTCTCAATAAAATAATGTGGCTGTTCCATCTTGCCAATATCATGATACAAAGCACCTGTTCTGACCAGTAAACTGTTTCCTCCAACAATATTGATGGCATCTTCTGATAAATTGGCTACCTGTAATGAATGTTGAAATGTGCCTGGCGCAGTAGTATTTAATTCGCGAAGCAGGGCGGAGTTTGTATCAGATAATTCCAGCAGCGAAAAATCAGTGGGCAGTCCCGAAGTTCTTTCAAAAATATATATCAACGGGTAAGAAAACAAAGTAAGAAGTGCACTTCCGGCAAAGTATACATACGTTATAGGATCTAATTCAGAAAATGTTCCTGTTTGTGCCAGACTGAGCCCGGTAAAAACTGCTGCATAGGTAAGAAAAATAAGAGAAACTGTTGTAAAAAGTTGTGATCGTCTGCGTAAGCCGGCCATTGATAATATGGCAATAATACCCGCAATGAACTGCAGAAATACAAACTCAAAACTCCTGGGCACAAGGAATCCGATAAGAATAATACTCGTAATGTGAACATACAATGCAAGACGATTATCAAAAAAACTCCTGATAATAATGGGTACAATACAAACAGGTATGAGATATAAAAGATTGATATTGTATTTTACTACCTGGCTGGTAAGCAATATCATCAAAAAAATAGAGAGTAAAACTACAATAAGCTTTCTTGTATCGTAGAATACTTCTTTTCTGAAAACCCATAAAAACAGGCTTAAAACCACAATGGAAATGGAAACCAGCAGAAACTGACCCAGAAATACCAGGTAATTTGCCGATGTACTTCCCAGTTGCCGGCTATATTCTGCACGAAATGATTCCAGTATCTTCAGCTTTTCGGCTGTAATCAGTTCCCCTTTCGAAATGATCTTTTCTCCTTGCTGAACCATACCCCTTGTGGGAGAAATTCTTTCCAAAGCTGATGAGATTGCCTTACTATTGGTTTCTTCATCCCAAAATACTGAATGTGTAATTGAATTTTCTAAAACATTACGCAACAGGCTTCTGCGCCGGGGCTCAAGATTCTCTCTTTCGAGCACCCTGTTGGCATATTGAAAGGCCTCTCTTATATTAAAGAAATCACCCACTTTTTTCGACCTTGCAACAGCCCCATCAAGCAAAAGTATATCTGTTTCCTCATCGGCGTCAGACATCTCTCCTTCAAGAAATATAACTCCACGCTGGTAAATGGAGTCAAAAATGTTTAATGCAATACCTTTGGTTCTCTCTTTCAATGATTCAGCGGTTTGTTTTTCATTTTCAAGTTCTGACCAGAGTAATTCAAACCGAGCATTCATAAGTTGGAACTGGCTGTCGTAAACCGTTGGATCCTTGCGGAAAAACGGGATATAATCGGTTAACACTTCTTCGCGTTCCCGCGTTAGTTCTTCAGGGGTTTTTTGAATGGCAAAGTTGAAGGGTGCAATCAAATCTTCATACATCCAGGGCCGGGCCTGGGAGAACTCCCAGAAAAATCCGGTTTGCCGTGGAAATAAAAGCACAATCAGAAAAATGCTTAAAGCAAATAATATTACCCTTATAAAGTTGGAAAAGTTCTCCTGCAACCAATAATAGATTTTTGTCATTGTATTTAAATGTTGATGGTTATAGAATTATTATTCCTGGCCAAACCATCTTCAGGTTAAAAAATATTCAGTTTTATATCCTTAATACTCAAAGAAGAAAATATCCTTATTGTTTATTTACACGGTGCTGTTTTTCCTGAGTAAAATGTTGGCAATTACATATATCAACGATATCAAAGGTATTAAATAATCTTTTTTATGAAATTCAGCATATATCTTTTTTACAGATTTGTTTTGCCTGAACCATTTCCTGATTCCCATTGACCAGTTGGGGTGATTCTTCCTGTATCGGACTAGACAATTGGAAAAATCCTGTAAAACTTTTATGTACCTGAAATGATAATTATGCTGTGTGGGGTTTTCTGTTTGTTTAATTCGTGCCATATCCTGGTAGGCTATTAAAGGAATATTAACACCGCAGTAAGGAGTAATTCCAATCCATGACCAGGCCCTGGGGTTAACTTCAATAAGATAATATTTACCCGTATCTTCATCTTTTTTATATTCGAATTCTGCAATTCCGGTATACTTCATTTCCGATACTATTCTTCTGGTATTTTCAATCAGGCTTTCAGGTACCTTGAAGCTTTCACCAACAACATTATCTCCCGAATCAGCAGGATAACCGCGAACTTTCCTGCCGGTAAAAATTACCTTTATTTCTGAGTTTCTGTCTGCATAAACACCAACGGTATACATAGCATCTGACATTCCTTTTACATATTGCTGAAGAATCATATACTTTTTAAAAGGACCTGTCTTCTCAATAAAATCTGATAATTCGTGAGAGTTATTTATGATCGTAAGCCGTTTGCTTTCAAGAAATCTGAATTTCCCGGTATCGTCATTGTTTGAAGAAATTCCCCGAAATACCGGTTTGGCAATAATGGGGAATTTTATATCTGCTGTTTTATCAATTTTCCAGGTTTCAGGCGTCATATATTTCTCTTTATGCCCTATCCGGTAGAACTGATCTTTGTTTATAAGTTTGCTGATTACATCAAAATCGGCCACACACGGCAGAGAAACTTCCTGAAGCCTGTTTTTATGTTTTGAAATGGCATACGCCCATTTATCATTTGTTGGGAATAAAACAGGTTTTTTTTCGAGGGTTTTGCAGAAATTAAAAAGAAAGTTTATAAAATCTGTTTCATGATGCAGGGGATCAGGGCATCTTTTGAAGCTTGCATACCGTGTGAAAGTACCAACCGATCGCTTGCTGTCAAAGGCAAAACACTTTATTCCCCTTGAACCCAGTTCCTGGAGGATGCTCAATCCATTATATCCGCAATTAAATACTATAACCGGGTTTGTCATCAGTAATAAATATTTTTTCTAAAATAATTTTTGTTTAAACGCAGGAAGAAACCAGATTTTCCATTTTCCTTTTTTCGGAACAAAGACAGAAATAATATTTCGCTTTAAAAACTTGATAAGATAGTTTGTACCGTATACTTTTGCTCCAATACCTATACTGCTTTTTAGTGAGCTTTTGTTTGACTTTTCGACAATAAAAACCGGTATCTGTTTCCCATGTTTATCAAAGATATATCGTAAAGCTTTCTTTACCATTTCTTTGTTAACTCCATGACCACGTGACTTTTCGGATACATAGAAATTGCCGAGCAATATATGTTTAGTATCATGCACAAAGCTGTCAAAAAGAAATCTATTATAAGGAATTTTCAATATCCAGTTGCAACCCACAGGAATTTCACCGGAGTAAGCGATAATCAGTTTCCAGTATTGCGGATAATTATGCCTTCCGATATACCGGTTTAAGAGATCATCAGGAACAATGGGTTTAAGTGTATTATAAAGATCTTCTATGACCGCCGATTCCAAATCGAAAAACTCATATCTGTAATTACTTTTTATGGGGGATATACCCGAAAGATCTGTCTCGTGCTTTGATGCAAAAAATACAATGCGTTTCTTGAAAAAGTAGTTCTCAATGAATTTGCCCGTGTTCATCATTTGTAATTGATTTCAAAACATTTGTTCTCCTGCCTGTAAATTTACCTTGCAGGATTCTTATAACTCCCTTCAGCTCATTTTTATAAACCAGAGTCAGACCTGAAAAAATAAAGAATATTACCAAAAATGAAGTTAAGTAAGCGTTGATATGATATGTATGTTTCATAAATTCAAGAAATCCTGTAAAAACGATAATTGCCATTGGGAAATACATCATTTTTTTATAATTCCATTGTATGGGAATGACCTTTTGTTGGATAATAAAAATCAATATTACCTGCACAAATGAAGATACAAGGAAGGCAATAATTGCTCCATAATAGCCGATTCTTGGTGTCAGTATCCAGTTAATCAACAGATTGATTAACAAAGCAACAGAGTTTAGAATAAAAAACCATATGGTTTTTTTACTAAACATCAGGGGCCATGAAAAAACCACATATTGCACCCTGAAGATATATCTGATAAAAAGTATTGAAATTATTGCTGCGGAAAGCTGCAGACTTGTTTCATAAAAGAAATCAATAAATAACATTACCGGTATTATGGTAATTGCTATTATTATAAGGGATTCAGCCAGCAATAAGGAAGAAAGTTTTTTGACATCATCTTGTGTTTTTTCAATACCAACTTTCAAAAACCTGAAAATTTCAGGTTGTACACCGGCTGATAATCCCTGGATAACCAACTGTATGCCCATTGCAAACTTAACGGCGTTATCATATATGCCAAGTTGAATGGGATTTCCCAGAAGAAAAAATCTGTCAGCAAATAAAAAACCCCAGAAAATTAGTTCAGAAAAAAATAATGGTCTTGAAAAAGGATAAAGTTCTGCGTTGATGGTTTTGTTATAATGCAACCCACTGGTTAAGTAAATGTATAGAACTATGCCCAGGGCAACAATTCCTCCGCCCAGGGCAGTGCCATATACATATCCTTTAAATGAAAGTTCATAGAAAAGAACTCCGGCTATCTGAAATCCTGACCTGAAAAGACCCGATAATAAACTTACAATGACAAAGTAGCTTAGTCTTTTTTCGTGCCTGTAAAGCACAACAGCCATGAAAATAACTGCGCGGTTTAACCCGGAAATAACTGCATATGGACCGTATTCTTCAAAACTTTGTAAAGCAGGTTGATTGAAAATGCTGCCAATCAGTGGTGCAAAAAGGATTGATATGCCGGTTAATAATAAACCGCGTGATATAATGCCCGATAAAACCGTAGATACAAGTCTGTTATATGACTTACGGTTATTTTTGTTGTCGTAGTATAATCTGGCAAGACCGTTGGCAGTTCCAAAAATACTAAAGGTAAATACCAGTGAAATGATAACCTCTGTAATGGCCAGGTAACCAAAATCTTCTGCTCCCAGGCGTGTTTCGCCTTCAATAACCGGGTAAACAATAAGCTGCAACAATGCCGGAAATGCTGCAAAAAATGTATATACTGCTGTTAGCTTAAAGTGTTCTTTGAAATTTATCATTTGGTTTATGGGGTATTCCTGTTGAACAAAAATAAACCTATTTTAATAGTCAGGATCAATATCAGGCATAACTTTTATGTAAAATTGAAGATTTTTGGTATGTAAACCAGTAAATAAACCAAATTTACCTGCATTTATTTCCAGATAATCAGTTTTTTTGTTTTCGCTTAAATGCTTTTTGCATATTTTTACTATTTAAAACAGATTTGATATGCAATATGGTATTTGTTTGATCAGTGTGGCACCTTTGCGCCGGGCGGCCAATGATAATAGTGAGATGGTTTCACAGGTTTTGTTTGGTGAGATCATGGAAATCATTGAAACAAGACCCAAATGGGTATATGTCAGACTTATACACGATAATTATTTAGGTTGGATATCGCAGGGCCAGATCACCCCACTAACCGATGAAGAATTTCATGGTATTGACAAAGCCACTAAGTGGGTAAGTAAAGATCTGGTGCAGGTTCTTGAAAATAAATCACGTAATGCAAGCTTTCTTGTATCTGCCGGTAGCACTTTCTATAATTGTTCTGAAGATAAATTTAATTTGCTCGGTGATGACTATTTATATCATGGCACCATGAAAAAGGTTGTAGATTTTGACCGCGATCTGCTGGTAAACAGTGCAATGATGTTTTTACACTGCCCTTATCTGTGGGGAGGCAGATCAGCCCTGGGTATAGATTGCTCGGGCTTAACCCAGGTGGTGTATAAAATTGCAGGAAAATCTATTCTGCGAGATGCTTCTCAGCAGGCCACTCAGGGTGAAATGATAAATCTTATCCATGAAGCATTACCCGGCGATTTGTTGTTCTTTGATAATGAAGAAGAAATTATCAACCACGTGGGTATCCTGCTCGACAGCGAACATATCCTGCATGCCCACCAAAAAGTAAGAATTGACAAAATTGATCACCAGGGAATTTTCAATACCGATATTAAAAAATACTCCCATAAGCTGCGTTTGATCAAAAGAATGTGATTCATTTGGAATAAGATCTCTCATGCGACAATCGCATAGTAGGATTATATTTAAATTACATCATTAAAACATTCAACATTTAATAAAATGTTTGCCCTGTAGAATTTATTCTGGTAGAATTTTCGGAAATCATCATATTAAAATATCTTTATTTTCCATTCTTTCAAGGGAATAAAGTATAATTTTTTGTACCTTTGCACCCTTAAAATTCAAGGAAATCGTATGATCAGAATAACTCTTCCGGATAACTCGGTTAAAGAATTCCCCAAAGGTGTTACCGGCATTGAAATTGCCAGGAGCATCAGTGAGGGGCTTGCACGCAATGTGCTTTCTGTTACTGTAAATGGTGATATATGGGACCTTAACCGCCCTATTAATCAAGATGCAAAGATTAAGCTTAATACATGGGATGATAAGGATGGCAAAGCAACCATGTGGCACTCGTCTGCTCACCTTATGGCAGAAGCCATTGAAACATTGTATCCGGGTACCAAGTTCGGCATTGGTCCTGATGTTGAAAATGGGTTTTACTATGATATAGATCTGGGAGATCAAACCATTTCAAGCAACGATTTTGAAAAAATTGAGAAGAAAATGCTTGAACTGGCCAGGCAAAAGCAGGAGTTTGTAAGAAAAGAAATTCCCAAGCAGGAAGCCCTTGAATATTACAGCAAAAAGGGCGATGAATATAAAGTTGATCTGTTGCAGGATCTGGAAGACGGCACCATCAGTTTATATGAATCTGGAAACTTTACCGACCTGTGCAGGGGGCCGCACCTTATGGATACAAGTCCTATCAAGGCCGTAAAATTACTCAGCATTGCCGGTGCATACTGGCGGGGCGATGAAAGCCGTAAGCAACTCACCAGGGTTTATGGGATTACATTCCCCAAGCAAAAGCAACTTACAGAATATCTTGAAATGCTTGAAGAAGCAAAAAAGCGTGATCACAGAAAGATCGGACGCGAAATGGAGCTTTTTGCTTTTTCACAAAATGTTGGGCAGGGTTTACCACTTTGGTTGCCTAAAGGTGCACAACTCAGAGAAAATCTTGAGAAATTCCTGAAAGATGTTCAGCGTAAGGCCGGATATCTGCCTGTTATTACACCGCACATCGGCAATAAGAACCTTTATATGCTTAGCGGACATTACGAAAAATATGGAAAAGATTCTTTTCAGCCGATACAAACACCTGCTGAAGGAGAGGAGTTCCTGCTCAAGCCCATGAACTGCCCGCATCATTGCGAAATATATAAAACAAGGCAGTATTCCTAC
>CAYXIT010000139.1:0-7912 GCA_964465275.1 uncultured Bacteroidales bacterium
AAACCCAGGTTAAGAACTGTATCCATCATTCCCGGCATAGATGCACGGGCACCAGAGCGCACTGAAAGAAGTAGCGGGTTTTCTTTGTCACCAAAACCGGCATTCATTTCCTTCTCTACCTTGGCTATATTTTCTTCTACTTCAGCCTTAATTGCTTCGATGGTTTTTTCACGGCCCGCTTCATTGTACATGGTACAAACTTCAGTTGTGATGGTAATACCAGGAGGTACCGGTACACCAATATTTACCATTTCTGCAAGGTTAGCACCTTTACCACCTAAAAGATTGCGCATTGTGCTGTCACCATCGGCTTTTTCGCCTCCAAAAAAATAAACGTTCTTGTTTTTTTCCATTGTTAATTTAAATTTTGATCTGTCATCTATTGAATTAAAAAATCAGTTTTATCCTTTTTTTCAAACATGTATACAGTTGTAATGTGTAAAATTATATTGTAATTACCTGTATTACTGATTGTTATATAAAAAGTTCTTGCAAAAAGAAGTACAAATTTACGAATTTTTTCGGGTGTAACGGAAGCAGACAGTTTAATTTTATATTTAATTAAAAGGAATAAGCTATTAAATAATTGTTTTTGAGAATTTTATAGTATAAATTAATTCCATACTTATAGATTAAAATTCAGCTCAGGATATTGATTTGCGTATAGCCGACTGTTAATTCCTAAAAAGGATGTAATTTTGTGACTTTGAAAACAGAAACCCATTGAATATATGGCCAAAGAGAAACCTTCTATACCTAAAGGAACCCGTGACTTCTCACCTGAAGAAATAGCTAAAAGGAATTACATTTTTGATACTATTCGGGATACCTATCGCTTATATGGTTACAAACCCATAGAAACGCCAGCTATCGAAAATCTTTCCACGTTGATGGGTAAATATGGAGAGGAAGGTGACAGGCTGATTTTCCGTATCCTCAATTCGGGAGATTTTCTTTCCAAAGCTAATGAAAAGGATTTGAATGCCGGAGATTCTCAGAAGGTAAGTGCCCAGATCTGTGAAAAGGCCTTGCGTTACGATCTTACAGTGCCTTTTGCCCGGTATGTGGTGCAGCATCAGAACGATATTACCTTTCCGTTCAGAAGATATCAGATACAACCCGTATGGCGTGCCGACCGGCCGCAGAAAGGGCGCTATCGCGAATTTTTTCAGTGCGATGCCGATGTAATAGGCAGCGATTCGTTGTTTAACGAGTTTGAACTGGTAAAGATCATTGACAAAGTATTTGATGAACTTGGAATATCTATTACTGTAAAACTCAACAACCGGAAAATCCTTGCCGGTATTGCTGAATATATTGGTTTTGCTGATAAGATCATTGACATTACAACAGCCATTGACAAACTCGATAAGATTGGTCTTGAAAAAGTAAACGAAGAATTGGAAGACAGAGGCCTGACTGCTGAAGCGATAGAAGCATTGCAACCTGTATTGTTACTTCAGGGAAGTGAAAAAGAAAAACTTATTTCCTTGCGAAAAACTTTACATAACTCCGTCACGGGCCTGAAGGGTCTGGATGAATTGGAAGAAGTATTTACATGGCTTGAAAACTCACCCACAAAGTCAAAGATAGAGATGGATCTTACCCTTGCCAGAGGATTAAATTATTATACAGGTGCTATTTTTGAGGTTAAATCTGATGAAGTAAGAATGGGAAGTATATGTGGAGGTGGTCGCTATGATGACCTTACCGGGATCTTTGGTTTGCCCGGAGTGTCGGGTGTGGGTATCTCATTTGGCGCTGATCGCATTTATGATGTCATGCAGGAGCTGGGATTATTCCCCGATGATGTGCTCACTTTCAGTAAAGTTTTACTGGTTAATTTTGGGTTCGAAGAGCAAAAATACGCTCAAAGCGTTCTTTTTAAATTGCGCAATGCCGGAATATCCTGTGAGCTTTATCCTGAAGCTGCTAAAATGAAGAAGCAAATGCAATATGCCGATAAAAATCAGATTCCCTTCGTAATTATTATTGGTAAAAATGAAATGGAAACCGGAAGACTTGCTGTCAAAAATATGAAAACCGGTGAACAGGAATTAATGGAGGCCGAAGCTGTCATTCGGTATCTCAATAAAAATTAATATTGGTTAAAACAAAGCTGATAGATTCCCGGAATACAAAATAATATCCGGCACTCTTTTTAATATTTATCAAAACGAAAAATGTACATACATCCTATTAAATCCGATCATATTGATTTTGAAACGATCAGAAAGATATTTGCCCAACCAGCGCAACTTCAATTATCAGAAGCATCGGCTGACCTGATAAAAATCTGCAGAAAATATCTGGATGAAAAAATTGCCGGTCAAATGGAGCCGGTATATGGTGTTACTACTGGTTTTGGTTCACTCTGCAACCATAGTATTTCACCGGCAGACCTGAGCCAGTTGCAGAAAAACCTGGTAATGTCGCATGCCTGCGGAATGGGCGAAACAGTGCCTGATGAAATTGTAAAGATCATGCTGTTTTTGAAGATCCAGTCATTGTCATACGGAAAGTCAGGTATTCAATTGAAAACCGTTGAAAGACTCATTGATTTTTTTAATCATGACATAATTCCGGTGGTTTATACACAGGGTTCGCTGGGTGCTTCTGGCGATCTGGCGCCGTTAGCACACATGAGTTTGCCTTTGCTGGGATTGGGAGAAGTTATTTTTGAAAACAAAATTGTTCCGGCATCAGTAGTATACGAGAAATTTGGATGGGAACCCATTGAACTTGCATCAAAAGAAGGACTAGCCCTGTTGAACGGAACCCAGTTTATGGGTGCATATGGGGTGTTTATTTTGCTCAGAGCTTTTGAACTGGAAAAATGGGCCGATCTTATCGGGGCTCTGTCACTGGATGCTTTTGATGGTCGAATTGAACCATTTTTTGAACCTGTACACCAGGTTCGTTATCATAAAGGACAAATTGATACTGCTGCCCGGATCCGAAAAATACTTGAAGGCAGTGAGTTGATCAGCCGCCCCAAAAAACATGTGCAGGATCCTTATTCTTTTCGTTGTATGCCACAAGTGCATGGGGCCAGCAAAGATGCCATCCGTTATGTGGCAGGAGTATTTGAAAATGAAATGAATGCCGTTACAGATAATCCCACCATATTTCCTGAAGAAGATTTGATCATTTCCGCCGGTAATTTTCACGGGCAGCCCCTTGCACTCGCTCTTGATTTTCTGGCTATAGCCATGGCTGAACTCGGAAATATCTCAGAAAGAAGAATTTACAGACTCATTTCGGGAACCCGAAAACTACCTTCCTTCCTGGTGGCAAATCCCGGACTTAATTCCGGTTTTATGATTCCACAATACAGCGCAGCTTCTATTGTAAGCCAGAATAAGCAATACTGCACTCCATCATCTATCGATTCTATTGAATCATCGCAAGGGCAGGAGGACCATGTTAGTATGGGTGCCAACGGGGCTGTAAAGGCTCTGAAGGTTCTGGAAAATCTTGAAAAAATTCTTGCCATTGAGTTGTTCAATGCTGCCCAGGCAATGGAATTTCGCCGACCTGAAAAGACTTCACCTTTACTGGAAAGGCTTCTTGATGAATTTCGAAAGAGAGTTCCTTTTGTGGAGAATGATAAGATCATGTACAAAGAAATGGAGAAATCCAGAAACTTCATTGCTCATTTTAATCTTAAAGCAATACGTCTTTAAGGTTTGTCAGTAAAACTCCGGGGGTTAACCTAACATAAATAAATTTGTTTCATGAATTATATTTTTTGTTAGATTTGTATATCTAAAGTTCCTATGAATAAAAATCTGGTATTTTGGTCATCAGGTAGGTTTTTGTTGAAAATGATAAAATGAAATAAGATGAATGAATTTTCCCAGGTCACCACAGAAAAAAAACGCCCCGTTTTTCTTACTGTATTATGCGTTATTGCTTTTGTTCATGTAGGATTGTCTATTGTAATTGGTTTATTCGGTACCCTTACAACCAGTAATCCTGAATGGTTTGAAACATCAGGCTTACTGGATCTTTTTGTTTGGGGAGCTAAAGAATTCGGGCTTTTCTTTTCTTTAATATTGCTAATCCTTTCGATAATTGCCTTTTTTGGAATTATTCAAATATGGAACCAATTAAAAATTGGCGTGTGGACATTCTCCATTCCCATGTTTCTTTTTATTGCTATTCCTCTGGCAGCATTACCAACCAGCTTATGGTTTCTGCTGATTCCCAACTTAATTGTTGTTCCTGTATTGATAATTCTTTTTATACTGAATTACAGGAAGCTGGACTAAATAATTTTACCTGGGATCCGGCCTTTCTTCTATCTGTTTAATTTGCTCAAACTGTTTATCTTCTCTTTCAAGTAGTTTTCTGTGTGCAGCACTGAGCGATCTTTCTTCCAGCTTGTACAGATCAGGTTGGCCTGCATTAACCCATGCCGTATACCAGAAGTCACCCACCGATTTTACAGCTCTGCGCATTTGTCTTTCCACCATTGCGTTCATGGCTTCGTGCATGGCATGTGAAAAGGTTCTTGAAAAGGTTCTGGATGTACTTTGACCGCGCATTTCATGGGCAAAGATCAGATCTGCGGGCAGATGTACCATAAGACTGTCGAATACCATGTAAATAGTATCAATCTGGGCATGGCTTTCTTCTATTAGCTCCCAGGAACGGTCAAGCGGAGATTCAATATACTCAGCCCTGCCTGTAAAATAATTATAGGTGTCGGCATAAAGTTCAACCAAGCGGCTCTCCCATAGTGCATGTATGCCGCGTTGCTGAGGAGTTCGGCCATTGTAGTATTTGGTGGTATGAAGGGGAGTGCAGAGATCGGAAATGTAATGTCCTATATGGGTAGCGTTATATAAAATTCTGTCAACATCTTCTTCCTCAAATGCCCGCGTAAGCCGGTACAACATTGTATTTACATGCCAGGGAAGTATCCCGTATTTTTGCAGGGTATCTTCGGTATATTTTTCAACGGCATCGTTCCAACGACGCGGCATGGAATCAAAAGGGTTTTTACCGAAATGATCAATATCGATATAATGTCGTTGTGCTTCACCCACCACAGCGTGGGCACGGCGATCAGGATCGACAGACCTTTCAGTTATGTATTCGATATGATGCTTAAAGAATCCAATCATTTCCGGCGGTAATGTAAATACTGCCATCCTGTTGATCTTGCGGTGAGCTGCAAAACCAAAGGAGAAAACATCCAGGTGCGGAGTCAGCAAAAGGACGAAGGTAAGAAGTAAAGATGTTATATGTTTGTTTTTCAATAGCATAGGTGCAGGTTTGTCATAGAAAACAACCTAAATGCTTAATTAGTTTAACAGAATAATGATTAAAAATGACTTCAAATTAACGAAACGCTCAGCCTTGTATAAGCATTAACAAAAATCATAAATCTGAAATCATAAATCCTGATTCTGAGATTCTTCCCTTACCCTAAATCCACAATTTCTTCTCCCATGACTACGGGTACACACTTGTTGATATTTAGCTGCAGGCTGTAGTCCAGTATGTCATCCAGGCCCATTTTACGTAATCTGTGGCGGTGAGCAGCTTTTTCAATGTGATCCCTGAGATTGGATGACGCAATTTCCCAGAGTTCTGCACTGGCAATGGCTGAATCGCACATGGTAAAGAATTCATCTTTTCCTTCTTTTAAAATATATTCTACGGCAGCACCTGCAAACAATGCATCCTCCATAGAAAATTTGTTTTTCCAACCGGCACAGAATATTATTACCGGTCTTTTTTGCTGCATAGCCCAGTTGCAAATGGCGTGTAAATTCAAAAAAGCTCCGATTCCAACAAGGTTATCCCCTTTCTGAACCAAATTTATAGCCTGTGTTCCGTTTGTGGTATTCATTACAACGGTTTTTCCCTGCAAACGGGGTTCCATGAAATTAAATGGTGAGTTTCCGAATTCTGCGCAGTCCAGCACTTTTCCATCCCTTTCACCGGAAACAATGAATCCTTTTTCCTTGTAAGCAATGCTTTCTTCTACTTTTGAAACCGGGATAATTGATTTTACCTTATTCTGAAAAGCGGCACAAATGGATGTCGAAGCCCTGAAAATATCTGTAATAATAATCACCGCGTTGTCCCTTTGAAACAAAGGCCAGGAAAGGGGAGAGAAACAAACTTCTAAAGGGTACTTGCCTTTTTCGGAATACATAGTCGGGTTTATAAGTTTATATGTTTATAAGTTGCTGGAGCGAACCGGAAGTCCCGGGAGCGTCAGCGATTCGGGAATAAGTTTATGGGTTGAGATGTTTAGATGTTGGGTTATTGAGATATTAGGCTATATATTACAGATCACAGATCACACATTACTCATTACCCATTAAACTATCCCTTATAAAACGGTCTTTTTACCACAACTGCCTTGAGCGCTTTGCCACGGATTTCCACAAAAATCTCTGCACCCACTTTGGCAAATACAGTTTTCACATAAGCCATACCAATGGGTTTTTTCAGGGAGGGTGACATGGTTCCGGATGTTACTTCGCCAATATTATTTCCATCAGCATCCAGAATCGGATATTGTTGGCGGGGAATACCTTTATCGAGTAATTCGAAACCTACCAGTTTCCGGGTGACACCTTCCTGTTTTTGTTTTTCCAGATTCCCGCGGTTTACAAAATTGTTTCCATCAACAAATTTGGTAATCCAGCCCAAACCGGCTTCAATGGGAGAAGTAGTATCGTTGATATCGTTGCCATAGAGGCAGAATCCCATTTCAAGTCTCAATGTATCACGCGCTGCCAGTCCGATAGGTTTTATACCGAATTCTTTTCCTGCCTCGAGCACTGATTCGTAAATTTTAGCACCAGATTCATTGGGGAAATAAATTTCGCATCCACCTGCGCCCGTATAGCCTGTAGTGGAAACCAGAACATCTTTTACACCTGCAAATTCAACTACCTTAAATGTGTAAAATGGCATATCTTCGATGGGCTCCGGAGTAAGTTTCTGCATAGCTTTCAGAGCCAGCGGGCCTTGCACCGCCAGTTGGGCTGTATCATCAGAAGCGTTTCGCAATTCAGCTCCAATGGATTTGTTTTGTTCGGTCAGCCAGTTCCAGTCTTTTTCTATATTGGAAGCATTTACAACAAGCAGATATTTTTCTTTGGAGAAATGATACACAAGGAAATCATCCACTATGCCACCCATGTCATTGGGAAAACAGGTATACTGAACTTTTCCTTCTGATAGAACGGATATATCATTAGAACTTACCCTTTGCACAAGTTCATAAGCTTTTGGGCCTTCCACCCATATCTCGCCCATATGCGATACATCAAATACACCAAGTGCTTCTCTTACTGTTTGGTGTTCAATGTTAATACCTTCAAATTGAACGGGCATATAAAATCCTGCAAAAGGCACCATCTTACCACCCATTGCTTCGTGTTTATCTTTAAATACAGTGGTTTTCATTTAAATAATCAGTTTATTTGTTTAAAAGTTTATATGTTAAAAGGTTGAAAGGTTATTGAGTTTATAGATTGCTGTAGCGAAGCGAAAGTCCCGAGAGCGACAGTGATTCGGGAATAAGTTGATAGGTCTAATGGTTAAAAATTGTTTACTTCTCCTGTCTCCGGTTTCAGTTTACATTCTTCGTTCTCCCAACACCCTACCGAAGCACTTCAGTTACCAGTTCAGCAGCTTCTTTGAGCAGTATGGCTGATTTTACCTTTAAACCCGACTCATCAATAATTTGTTTGGCTTCTTCTGCATTTGTACCCTGCAATCTTACAATAATCGGGATTTTTATCTCACCAATGTTTTTGTAAGCAGCTACAATGCCTTCAGCAACGCGGTCGCATCTTACGATTCCACCGAAGATATTGACCAGAATTGCTTTAACATTTGGGTCTTTGAGAATAATACGGAAAGCTTCTTCAACTCTTTT
>CAYXIT010000140.1:0-7711 GCA_964465275.1 uncultured Bacteroidales bacterium
TACAGGTGTGTTAAACACCAGCCAATTGAGAATTGCATTTGGTATTTACTCCATTTTGCTTGCTTTATTGATGCTTTATAATAACTGGAGAAAGAACAGGGCCGATGCCCGGGGAATAAATATTAAAGAAGATTCAACTGCGCAGAAAAATACTAAACGGTCTCTTTATGGCTTTTTGGCAGGAATAATTACAGGAACCTTTGGTACAAGTGGTACAGCTCCCGTTTTGACAGGCCTTTTTTCTGTAAAGCTTCCTGTTAGGATGATTGCAGGTACTTCGCTGTTAATCGTTTTTGTGAATACCATATCAGCTCTCGGAGCTCATTTTATGATCGGTAAAATTGATCTTACACTGGTCTATTTCCTTACCGTAGGAAGCATAGTGGGTTCAGTTGCAGGTCCGAGGTTCATACCCGGAACAAGGGTTGAACGTGCGGAAAAACCTGTTCGTTTATGGTTTGCTTTGACAATGATGGTTTTTGGGTTATTAATGATAATCACAAGATAAATAGATACCAAAGAATTCAACACACATGATACTAACAATCTATATAATAATTTTGGCGTATTTTGTGCTTGGTGCAATCGGCTTTTATTTCATTAACCGGAAAAAGAGCCGTAAAGAAGCCCGAAATAACTGGAAAAAGCTTATTACATATTTCTTTATTATTCATGTACTGTTTGCAGGTATAGTTTTTAATCCGGTTGTTTTTCATTATCTGGCGATTCTTATTATCATTGTTGGGTATTACGAAATTATTAGATTGTTTATCCGGTCAGCGCAGAAAAAGTGGTTATTTTTTACTATAAGTTTTTTGGTATACACTCTTTTGACTTTAGGGTTTTACAGCTTCAGCATGTTGAATAAAGAGCTGATTCTTTTCACATTCATAGTTCTTTCAGTTTTTGATAGTTTCAGCCAGATAAGCGGACAAATAATTGGTAAAAAGAAACTTATGCCTGGTATAAGCCCCAATAAAACAATTGAAGGTCTCGTAGGTGGGGCAATAATAGCCATTTTAAGTGCTTTTCTTATCAGAAGCCTGGTTTCTTTCAATCTCTTGTATTTACTATTGGCAGTGGCAGGAATACTGGTGTTTTCATTCCTTGGTGATATGCTAACATCATATTATAAAAGGAAATATCAAACCAAAGATTTCAGTAAAATCATACCCGGACACGGTGGATTTCTTGATCGCTTTGATAGTCTTATCGCAGGTGGCGCATGGATATCGCTGATGACTTTATTATTATTATAGGAAGATTATGTTTTATTGGCTCATAAATAAACAAATAATTACATTATGACTGAACAGATCGCGCTTACTTTTATTTTCTTAGTAGCACTGACTTTATTGCTGGTATTCACTGAATTAATTTACAGGCGATTAGGTGTCAAGGGTGAGATTACAAGGAAATTTGCCCATTTTACAGCAACTCTTTCTACTGTTACCTTTCCTTATATTTTCAATGATCATTGGTATGTATTAACTCTGGCCATTATATTTTTTGTTTTGCTTTATATCAGTCGCAATGGTGTTCAGTTAAAGTCTATTCATGACATTGAAAGAATTTCAATTGGTAGTTATTTACTTCCGGTTTCCATTTATCTTACCTTTTTAATTTCATTTAAACTTGGAGAAAAGTTATTTTTTATTCTTCCTATGCTGATATTGGCTATATGTGATCCAATAGCCGGAATATTGGGGCTTGAAGTACAAAAGTTCAATCATAAAATAATGTTATTTGGTTGGAAACTTAAAAAATCATACCTGGGATCAGGATCTTTTCTTGTTTCTGCTTTTATGGTCAGCATTATAGCCATTTATTTCAACCGGATGGTATTGGATTTAAAAACTTTCTGGCTGGCATTGGGTATTGCAGTAGTAGCTACACTGGCTGAGCTCTTCAGCTGGCGTGGGTCAGATAACCTTTTCATACCCATGAGCGTAATGCTGATACTGGTGATTTTTCTATAGTATCTTGAGAAATATATAAAATAAAGCCACCCGAATTCCAGGTGGCTTTCTTAAAGTGACTCCGTCAGGATTCAAACCTGAAACCTTCTGATCCGTAGTCAGATGCTCTATTCAGTTGAGCTACGGAGCCGTTTTTCGCGTTTGCGGTTGCAAATATATAGCTTTTTTTATTGTCAGCAAAAAGTTTTTTATTGGGTAAGGGTTTAATCTTTTTCCAGATCAAGAGAATCTTTATCAAGTTCGGGGTGTTTAACTACTGCCTTGGCTTTCCATCTGCCGGTTTTGTAATATATGAATGATGCTACGAACCCGAATACCCATGCAATAGGTATTCCCCACCAGATTCCTGTTTCGCCTAATCTTTGCGAAAGAAAATATGAAAAGGGAACTCTTAAGACCCAAAGTGAAAATAAAGTGATAAACATAGGAATTAAGGTATCGCCCGCCCCCCGCAATGTGCCATGCATAATGAACATAGCTCCAAAAACAATATAAAATGAACTGACAATTACAAGATAATCATATCCAATATTAATAACTTCCTGATCATCAGTAAAAAATCCCATGAGAGATTTTCCAAACAGCCAGGCCACCAAAGTAACCAGCAATGAAAATGAAGATGTCATCCAAAGGGTTGCAGTGAGACCTTTTCTAACCCTTTCAATTTTGTTTGCACCAATATTCTGGCCTACAAATGTGGAGAGAGCCATCCCAAAGTTCATGGCCGGCAGAGTGGCAAAAGAATCTATCCGCCAGGCAATTGAATATGCTGCTATTGTGGGAGTTCCAAACATATTTACTATAGTCATAAGTGCAGCCATGCCCAATGAAACAAAAGTGTGCTGCAGACCGGTTGGTATGCCAATTCGTAAACTTTGCCTGAATACATAATTATCAAAAGTCAAACCCCGAAATGAGAATCTTATAAGCGGGTGATAACGGTTAAGATACAAAACCGATAATCCGAAAGCAATGGCCTGTGCCAGAACTGTTGCGAAAGAAATACCTGCAATACCCCATTCAAAAACAGCTACAAACAAGAGATCAAAGCCAATATTAAGGAATGTTGAAATGATGAGAAAATAAAGGGGTGTTTTAGAGTCGCCCATACCGCGCAGAATGGCACTTGTGCCGTTGTATCCTGACATAAAGATCAAACCTGCTACATATACATTGAAATATAGCATTGCCATCTCAAGGAGTTCCACCGGTAGTCCAATTAATCTGAATATCTGTTCACTGAATATAAGACCCAGTATTGATAGCCCTATGGAAGAAATAAACAAAAATATAAACGCAGTATCAATGGCATTTTTAACCATCTTGTAATTTTTGTTTCCAAAGTACTGGCTGATAACCACATTTATTCCTGTGGTAATTCCTATCATTAAACTTATTAAAACAAAAATCACAGGAAAGGATGCTCCTGCTGCAGCTAATGCTTCGGTACCAAGATAGTGGCCAATAATAAGGGTATCAACTATATAATACATTTGCTGAAATACATTACCTATGAGCATAGGCATAGCAAAAATCAGAATTTGTTTTCCCTCGGGGCCCTGGGTCAGATCGCGCATGCAAATTAAGAATAATCAAGTTTGAAAAATCCTGCAATGTTACCAATTATTTTCCGGTTAATGCCTGTAGGATTTAAAAGTTAGAATATTTTCTCAGATAAGTAATAACCAAAGTTTTCCCGGCATTGTTTATTTATATCTCTATAATTCTGGAATAATTTCATAAGATTGATTTATAACATTCTAATTCATACTCTATGCTTGCTAATTTTTGTAAATTTGCCCATTCAAGTAAAAGATGCAAAACGCATGGATTTATCAGTTGTAGTTCCTCTTTATAATGAGGAAGAATCGCTTCCTGAACTTACAGAGTGGATATGGAATGTGGTGAAAGATCGTTATGACAGTGAACTGATCTTTATTGATGACGGTAGTAATGATAACTCGTGGGCTGTAGTTGAGCAGCTTAAGATACAGTATCCTTTTATTAAAGGGGTAAAATTCAGAAGAAATTATGGAAAGTCGGCAGCATTAAATGAAGGCTTTTACCATGCAGAAGGAAACGTGGTAATTACCATGGATGCCGATTTGCAGGACAGTCCCGATGAAATACCGCAGTTATATGATATGATAATGAAGGAAAACTATGATCTGGTGAGTGGATGGAAGAAAAAGCGTCATGATCCCATATCAAAAACCCTTCCTACAAAAATTTATAACTGGGCTACACGAGTTGCTACCGGTATAAAGTTACACGACTTAAACTGTGGTTTAAAAGCATACAAAAACCGTGTAATAAAGTCTATAGAAGTATATGGTGAAATGCATCGATATATACCTGTTATGGCTAAGTGGGCAGGATTTCATTATATAGGTGAAAAAGTTGTATCGCATCGGAAAAGAAAATATGGTAGTACCAAGTTTGGCCTGGAACGTTTCATAAACGGTTTCCTTGATCTGATGTCTATCATTTTTGTTACACGCTGGGGCCGGAAGCCCATGCATATTTTTGGATTTTTTGGTACTCTGTTGTTTTTAGCCGGGTTTGTTATTGCAGTATACCTGGCTTACGCGAAATTTTTCTGGATGGAGTACCGAATGACTGAACGTCCTTTGTTTTACTTTGGTTTACTTGCTATGATTCTTGGAACACAGTTGTTTATGGCCGGGTTTTTGGGTGAGCTTATTTCACGTAACGGTCCTGACCGTAACAAATATTTAATTGAAAAAACTACGGAGGAAAATTGGCAAAAATTATCATATTAGGTTCCGCCTACCCTTTACGTGCCGGCGGTTTGTCAACATTTAATGAGCGACTGGCTGAAGAATTTATTGCAGAAGGACATGAAGTGATCATTTACACTTTTTCCCTGCAATATCCAGGAATTCTCTTTCCTGGTAAAACCCAGTATGCTATCAGACCGGCACCTGAAAATCTTGACATCAGGGTTAAGGTTAACAGCATAAATCCCCTTAACTGGTGGCTAACCGGCAGGCAAATTAGAAAAGAAAATGCGGATATACTCGTAATCCGATACTGGCTGCCTTTTATGGCTCCATGTCTTGGTACCATAGCAGGTATTGTTAGAAAAAATAAAAAAACCAGGGTAGTTACTATCGCTGATAATATCATTCCACATGAAAAAAGGCCTGGAGACAAATGGCTTACTTCCTATTATGTGAAACGGAGTGATGGATTTGTTACCCTCAGTAAATCAGTTCTTAAAGAACTTGAACTATTTGAGAAGAAAGGCAAACCCAAAATCTATTCGCCCCATCCGCTTTACGATAATTTCGGCGATAAAATAACCCGTGATGAAGCGCTGAAAATACTGAAGCTTTCACCAGAATACAGATATATTCTTTTCTTTGGATTCATACGCGATTATAAAGGGCTGGATATTTTACTTAATGCCATGGCTGAAGAAATCCTTTCCGATTTGCCGTTAAAATTGATTGTTGCAGGTGAGTTCTATTCATCTGATCAAAAATATTACAAAATTATTCAGGAAAAAGGGCTTGGAAATAAAGTAGTTATGCACACTCATTTTATTTCAAATGAAAAAGTTGCAGCATATTTTTGTGCCAGTGATCTCGTTGTTCAACCCTATAAAGATGCAACGCAAAGTGGCGTTACACAGGTTGCCTATCATTTTGATGTACCCATGGTGGTAACCAATGTGGGGGCACTACCGGAGATGGTCCCGCACAATGTAGCAGGATTGGTAGTAAAACCTGATGCAAAAAAAGTTGCAAATGCCATTCACCGGTTTTATTCAAAAGATCTTGCTGAAGTATTAATTGAGGGAGTAAAATCTCAGAAAAAACGCTTCTCATGGACATCTCTTACCAAATCAGTATTTGAGGCTGCAGGAATTAAGAAAGAGAGTTGAGTCGATAAATGATATTTAGAGTTATGATGTTCATGACGGTTTACATCTGAAACAATTTCACTAAAATGCATAGCTTAAAAAAGTTCACTCCAGATAGAAGCTGGTTTCTTTTTCTTGACAGGGATGGGGTTATAAACAAGAAAATAACGGATCGATCAGTGCTGATCCCTGATGATTTTAAATTTTTGGAGGGAGTTAAAGAGAGTATTAAATGGTTTTCAGATTCTTTTGCACGAATATTTATTGTAACAAACCAACAGGCTGTAGGTGATGAAAAAATGACAAAAAAAGACCTTGAAGATGTTCATGAAAAAATGCTGGGAGAGATTCGCTCATCAGGAGGAAATATCGATAAAATTTACTTTTGCTCAGCACCTGGTAACACCTGGAGTTATTGCAAGAAGCCTTCACCAGGGATGGCTGTAAAAGCTAAAAAAGATTTCCCGGAGATTGATTTCAGAAAGTCAATTATGGTGGGTGATACCCTTAACGATATGAAGTTTGGAAAAAGCATGAAGATGGTCACTGTATTTATTGGTAATGAGAAAAAAACTATTTCAACCAATTACCGTATCATTGATTATGCTTTCCCACGGTTGAAAGATTTCAGAGATTTCCTTGAAAAAAAGGCAATTGGACTTGAATCATAACGTTACAATGAAAAACATTTGTGCATATTTTGAATGGTTTTAAATTGAATATAATGAGAGTATTTTTAACCCTTGTAATTCTTATGCCTTTGATCGCAGCAGTCGGTCAGGATAATTACAATAAGAGAGATGAACAGGGAAGGAGACAGGGAACCTGGCGGGGTTATTTCAGTTCGGGAAGCTTGCGGTATGAAGGTAATTTTGTGGATGATGAACCCACAGGAACATTCAGGTATTTATATCCCGAAGGACAATTGCGTGCAGAGTTAATCCATGAAACAGGAAAAAAAGCCGTAGCTGCAACCTACTATCATAGAAATGGGGAAGTATTAGGTAAGGGAAACTATATTAACCAGGAGATGCATGGTAAATGGTTGTTTTATAATGAACAAGGTGTTCTTGTAAGTGAACATGAATATAAGAACGGAATGAATCATGGAATTTGGAAGGTTTTTTATCCTGATGGTAAAATTGCAGAAAAAGAAAGCTGGGAAAACGGAGTAAAAGACGGAAAATTTGAAAGATATTATCCCGATGGCTCAGTATATATGATTGCGAATTATGAACATGATCTGTTAAACGGTACTTATGAACTGTATTTTCCTAATGGCAATCTCCTGGTAAAAGGAGAATATGTTGATAATCTGAACGAAGGTCGATGGGTATATTATATTGAAGAAGGAGATATTCGTAAAACTGTTATATATGAAAACGGTGAAGTGGTAAATGAAACTATCCTTATAGAGACTGAAGAAGATGAAGCCGTACCTTTACGACCAGGACCAGGCAGGGAAGATATTCCCTGGGGTCAGGATGGATTTTGATATTTCCTCAGGATTTACAGCAAATAGATTGATTATGTCAGCTTTTAATGCTTTTGCAAATAAGTTTCTGGTAATTCTCATCATTTGGTTGAATATCGTATTGTTTTCCTGTGAAAAAAAGGAAGGTGATCCGGCTTACCTGGGCACAGAGTATTTTGGTTTGATCCCCGGTGCATGGGCAATTTACGATGTAGACTCAACTGTTTATGATGATTTTCTGGGAGAAGTATTTCATTACCAATACCAGGTGAAGGAAGTAAATGCAGAAGTTTATATCGATAGCCAGGGCGAGGAGAGTATGAGACTGGAGAGATTCTGGAGAGCAGATGAGAATGATAGCTGGAAAAT
>CAYXIT010000141.1:0-2967 GCA_964465275.1 uncultured Bacteroidales bacterium
AACCGGAGATCAATTGTTTATAAATTTTGCTCTCCGGTTTATTAGCTTCCGTGTTTCAATTAGTCGTTATTCATAAAACCCTGTTGTTCCAGAACTTTCAGCAGAACTTTACTGAAATGTAAATTATCGGCCTTCTTATAGCGGTTTTGAGTAAATATCTGCGCCAGTGTTTCCAGTTGATTCTCTTCCAGTAATTTTTGGGTGATGGGTAAACTTTCCTTTTCGGCATAAATTTCATCAATATCTTCTGATGAATAGTCACAGTATTTCTCATAGTGCACAACACCTTTTGCCGGAAGACGATCTGCCTGTTCGGAGTCTTCATCCGGGTAACCTACCACTACCGTGGTAACCGGAACAACACCTTTGGGCAGATCGAAAAAATCGATCAGTTTATCAGCCTGATAGGTCGTAGTTCCCAGGTAACAGATACCCAGGCCAAAATCTTCTGCTGCAACGCATGCATTTTGAGCAACCAGTAACGCATCAATAGCGGCCGTAAAAAATGACAGAAAATTATCATAACCCGGTTCTGCTTTTCTTTGCCTGCACCACTTGTTAAAACGGTTAAAGTCAGCGCAGAAAGTCAGCATAATAGGTGCCTGTTCCACCATTTTCTGATTAAAATGCAATTTGCAAAGTTCTTTGCGCTTGGCCTCATCTTTGGTTACGATAACACTGTAAACCTGCATATTACCGGTAGTTGAAGCTCTGAATCCTGCTTCCAGAATTTTATCGAGAATTTTTTCATCCACCGGGTCAGATTTATAATTTCTTATAGTCTTGTGATTCAGTATAGTATCAAGGGTTTGCATAAAAAAGTTTTTTTTGAATTTTATAGTGCAAACCTACAATTTTTCGCTTTCTTAAAAAAGCAAAGGATCAAGCTCGGGCATGAATAATTAAGTGTTTTTGAAAAAAAATAATGTTTGTGACGGAAATCAGGCAGAATTATTTTCAGTCTGTTCTTTTTGATGGGTATGATAAACTTCTATAGCCACAAGTATGGCTATAAAGCCCCAGAAAGGGACCGAAGCTTTATCGGTATCGAGGAAGTTGTTGAGAAAACCATGAGTAAAATATGAAATAAGCCCGAGGGTCAAGCCCAGCGATAACCATCTTAGTTCCGCTGTTGGTGCTCTTTTAAAGTTTCTTACTCCTGTAATAATAACCCACAGCGCAAGTGCCATAAAACTGAGCATACCCGGCAAACCCGATTCGGCTAAAGGTCCCAGGTATTCGCTATGTGCATTTCCGAGATCCCCGAAATTGGTCGTTATTATTGTTTGGTCTTGTGAGAGCTGAAAAGGAGCATAAACCAATTGGTAAGTACCCGGTCCCCAGCCTAAAACAGGCCGTTCCTTATACATACGGTGAGCAGCCCGCCATCGGTTTATACGTTCCAGGTTGCTGGCATCGGAAGAAATATTTGTAATGGATTGTGCATGTTCACGAAAATCACCTGAAGAATCCTGCCTGTTTCTTTCAAGTTCCATAACAATAGTGTCCTGAAAAAGATAAGCAGTGCCCGCAAACAATATGATTGCAACAAAAATTAGTTTGTAATCAATTTTTAATAATAATATCCAGAATGCAGCAAAGGCAACTGCAATGCTTACCCATGATGCTCTGCTGTAGCTGAATATTATGCCCATTACAAATACCATAAAAAACAAAAGAGCGATTCTTTTGCGGTAATTGCTGTATTCACCAATAAAAGCTTTTATGATAAATACAGGTGCAACAAGTGCAATTACAGCACTATAATTGGTATGATCATTGAAAAAAGGTCGAACAATCCAGGTACCTGCCTGTCTTTCAAATCCATAGCTACCATGTTGAATAGTTATATAAATAATGATAATTACCAGGGAAGTAGCAAAAAGCCAGAGAAACAAACGTATTTTCTCTTTTTCCCTGAATAATTGTATAAGGACAAAATAAAAGGTTACCACAAACCATAAGCGACTGATAAAAAACTTAAAAGAAACTAAAGGTATCTCGCTTGTTACGGAAGTAACAAACATCCATAAAAGATTAATGATCAGCAGAATGGTTAAGGGATGTTTAATAACCTTTATATCATATCTTTGCTCATAAAACAGCCGAAGAAAGAACAAACACATTATGGCAACTATGATAGGTTCGGTAGGAATATTTACTGCAAAACCCATTCCTTCATTCCCGTATTTAAAGGTAAATGGTGTAATGAAAACCACAGCTAAAAGCAGCTTGTCAAGGGAAAAGAAAAACAACAAAACCACCACCAATGCAACCGGTAAGGCCATAAACCAATAAATTTCATTGGCAATGAACAGCATATTCAATGCGATAAAGGCCAAAGCGGCACCATAGAAAAGTTTTATCCTGAAACTTTCAATCACCTGGTAGAATTAATTTATTTTTTTCGTGTAGAAATTATTCCCCTGTTCGCAAGATGTTCATAGGTCATAAGAGCGAGTATACCCATTACTCCTGCAGCAAAAGCCGAAAGGAAAACAATAAGCCATCTGGTTGGGTATACTTTCTTTTCTGCAATAAACGCGTCATCAATGAGAAATTTAAAAGAAACGAAGTTATCAAGGTCGGCTCTTGCTTCCTGCATTACTCGCTGCACAACATGAAGATTTCGTGAGGTTTGTTCAAGATGTTCCTTTTGAGTCATAAAGCTACCACCATATTCCCTGATGGCATCAAGCTGTTCTTCAATTGCCTGCACACCACGGTTGTTACCCCTTGAAAGATCAATAGCAAGCTGCTGAGTAAGCATTTCTGCCTGTGCATTGTACTGATAAATACCTAAATTCATCAATGTGGTTAATGAGTCACGGGTTTTGTTTATTTCATTCAGCATGTTCTCATAACTTTGCCTGGCAACCTGGTAAGCAAGCAATGCTCTTTGTTGTCTGATGTCGTTTTGTATGGTATCGGCAAGTGCAGCCATTTCGTTGGCCATGTCAGCAGCCA
>CAYXIT010000141.1:3058-4168 GCA_964465275.1 uncultured Bacteroidales bacterium
TTTATCACGAACTCTTATCTCCACTGCACCATAAGGAGTTCGTCGTGATGAAATATTACTACTGTAGATTTCTCTGAGGGTAGTATTACGGAATTTATCATCTTCATCAATCTCATAGTGTTCAAAAAGATCAAAGCGTTCAACAACTTTGTCTCTTATCGCCGTAGACCCCAAAACCTGCAGGAGTCTTTCTGCATCATCCACATCACCATATTCCAGAAAGTCAACATTTGAGCCAAATACCGCACGGCTTAAGCTGCTTGATTTGGCAGGAAACATCAGTACAGTTGATTCAAATAGCGGTGTAATAAAAAAAGGAGATGAGAAGATAACTCCCAGAATAGCTGCTGTAAAGCCAATAATGCCTAAATGTTTCCACCAACGGATAAAAAACAAAACAATGTTCGTGGAATCAAATTCGTTGTTCACTTTTTTATTGTCCATTTCTTCAATTGTAGTTAAAATAAATGTAGGTTAGAATCTTTACGTATAACCAAAAAAAATATTGTTTAGAACCGTGATTTAATAAAACGAGCCCAAAGATAAATAAATTTCATATTGGGAACACCACATGGAGTTTTAGTGTTTCTCGCCGTATTTTAAAACACTGTAAATGTATCGTAAGCTAACGAGTCTGATGGATAGAGCCAATAAAAGAGAGAGGATGACAAATAACGGAAAATTAATGTACCAGTCAAGATTTGTCTGTTTCGAAAAGTATCCGAGTAAAAGTGCTCCGGTTAAAAAAACAACTATTTTAAAAATCAACAGGTAGTTTATTCTGAATTTAAACAATTTGTAAACTACAAAAACCTGCACCCCGGCAATCAGAAACTGTGTAGCAAGGGTGGCAATTGCCGATCCAAAAGCCTGGTATGAAGGTATAAGTATGAGATTCAACCCGATATTAACGATCATCCCTGTCAAAGCAATAAAATTCAGGTATTTAAGTTTGCTGTTCGCCGTCAACAGAGTGCTGAAAATATACATTGTTGAAATGGCACAAAAACTCGCCATGAGAATTCCAAAAACCCTCGAGCTGTGCATGATCCTGTATTCGTATTCGATAATACTCTCCCCCTCATGAATAGAATAAAGTAATCTCATGAA
>CAYXIT010000141.1:4231-7688 GCA_964465275.1 uncultured Bacteroidales bacterium
TCTTCTGAGTAGAAGAAGGAGGCAACTGCTATAATAATAGCAGGTGTAATTATTAAGGTGTATGAAAGTTTAATAAGCTCTTCAATAGATTCATTCTGTTTTAGCATCCGGGCAAAAATGGGAAGCAGCAAAACCGCAAAAAGATAGGCGATCATATTCGCGGCATCAAGCAATCGATAAGCTGAAGCATATATTCCTGAGTACATTGCACCTTCATCAAGCATCCTTTCAAGCATTACACTGTCAATACGGTTATAAAATGTCATTAAAAGCACCAGAATTGCGAAAGGAAAACTCTGTCGCAACATCATCAGGAAAAAAGGCATGCTCCAGCTTAGCTTTAAAAACTGTGTATCAGCTTTCCTGAAAACTATAATCATAGTTATAAGTGCAGTAAGAGATAAGGATACTGTTTGGGCATAAACGAAATACTCAATTTTAAACGTCGGAACAATATTTCCCCAAAGTAATATTCCACAGATAAATATCATAAGGCTTCGGTCCAGAACCGATATAAAGCTATCGGTTCTGAAAAGATGCAGGCCGCCCAGATTGGATCTCAGATATAAAATGAAGCTAATTATAAACTGATTTAGCCCCAGAAATGCAAGCAGGTATAATTGTTCTTTCGAATACTTGATAACAAAGGCAGCAAAAAAGGTAAAAACCAGATATACAATAAAGAGTAAAAGCTTGAGAACGATAATATTAGAAAGGTGCTTTCGAAGGAGATGATTATTCTGGGCAATGTTTTTATTATTAAAAGTTGTAATTCCAAAATCCAAAAGAATATAAAACAGAAAAGAAAAATTGAATATAGCGAAATAGAAACCATACTCTTCTGCACCCACAGTATTCTGCACTGTACGGTCAATGCCAAAGATCCAGAAGGGCTTGATCAGTAGATTTAAAACCAGCAATAACGCCAGGTTTTTTAGAAATTTTCGCTGCATTCAATTAATTTAAACGCGAACCTTTGTTACCCCTTAAGTTAAAAGTCTTGTCCGGGTCAAATTTAGTAACTTTTGTCTTGAAAGAGAGTTTTCATACAATTATTTTGATACATTGTTGTCCGGTAAATCAAAAATAACGAACCAGTTTTAATAGGAGATTCCTCACTCCACTTTATTACGTTCGGAATGACAAGCACTTACGTTGGCGGAGGATGGGGTTGGTGGCGGCTTTGCCGCCACCAACCCCATCATCATTAATAACCCACGAATGCCCTGTCATTTCGACCGAAGGGAGACCACGAAGTAGCAGCGAAGCTAAATCCCGCAAGTTTTACCGGACAACAATAATTTGATATTCCTTTTTTAAAAATCTGAAATTAAAATACCCTGAACCTGAAGATACATAAAACTCTTACAAAATGAATAATACGGATAAAAGCAGTAATTTTGCAATAAGAATAATAAAAACAAAGCAAAGTGAAATTTAAACCCGGAGATAAAGTCAGTTTTTTGAATGAAAAAGGTGGTGGTATTGTTACAAGAGTTATAGATGAAAATCTTGTCCACGTTACCATTGAAGATGGATTTGAAATACCTGTAGTTGCTACCAATCTTATAAAAACCGGCACTGCAGAAATGAGTGATAATATACAGCAGGCATATCAAAGATTACAATCGCAACAGCCGGAAGAACCCGAGGATGAGGATATTCATCCTTTATATGTTTCAAATAATGATCCAACGCAGCGGCCTGACGGGTTATATTTTTGTCTTGTGCCCGAAATTCAGGATAATCCTGTTTCGGGATCACTTGAAGTATATCTGGCCAATCATACAGGGCATGAAGTATTGTTCAGCCTGTATCAGAATCACTCGGGCAACTGGCATGGGACAGAATATGGTTTTATACCTGAAGAATCACGCATGTATCTTGTTACAATTGTAAGATCAGAAATTGAAAAATGGACAAATTCATTGCTTCAGGCAGTATTTTTCAAAGATGGTAAAAGTGACCCACTCCCACCCTTTTCAGGTTTGATTGAATTTAAACCTGTTAAAGTTTATAAAGATGAGAGTTTTCAGTATGAAAAATTATTGAGGAATAAGTCTGTAATGGTCCAGGTATGTAAGATTGATGAACTTCGGAAGAAGTCATTTTTTGATGAAAAGATCAATGAAGAGACAATACGTCATTTGCAGGAAAAAATGAATGTAAACCAAACGGCTGAGAAATCAAAAAAAGTAGAAACTTCTTTTCTTGATAAGCATAAAATTGATGATAAGATTGCTGAAGTAGATCTTCATATAGGTGAACTGGTGGATAATTTTACCAACCTTGAAAACTCTGATTTACTTAACATACAAATAGACTACTTTAACAAATGCCTTAACCAGGCTCAGAAGGAAAGACTGGTGAAAATCATATTCATTCATGGTGTAGGCAACGGCAAATTAAAGACAGCGATCTTAAAAAAACTGCAAACTACTGAAGGAATAGAATTTTATGATGCACCCTATGCCCGTTATGGTATGGGTGCGACAGAAGTACATTTTTACAGAAACAAATAAAAAGACAGGCTTTCCTGCCGCTATGCTTTGTAAAACAAGCAGAGAGGAAAGTCCGGGCAACACAGGGCAGCATACTTCCTAACGGGAAGCTGTTTTGCAGAGATTTCTCTGCAGAACAAGAGCAAGTGCCACAGAAAATAACCGCCCTGCCTTGTGCCGGGTAAGGGTGAAAACGTGAGGTAAGAGCTCACGGCAAATGGTGGTGACATCATTTGCGGGTAAACCTTATGCGTTGAAAGGTCAAATATACCGGGGGTTGAGGGCGGCCCGTCCGATCCCGGAGGGTAGACCGTTAGAGAGCAGGCGCGAGCCTGTTCCCAGATAAATGGCAGGAGTCCTTTCGTTTTTATAAACAAAAGGAAACAGAACCCGGCTTATAAGCCTGTCTTTTTTTTATCTTACTTCCAATAATATCCAACAACCAACGTTTTCCTGTTGATTATTTGGTACCGGTTTTATCTGTCAAAAGCCTGTTGCAACTGTTGAAAAATAGCCGGTTTTGTTGAAAAGCAAGCAAGTTAATCTGAACATTTTATTTGTAATTTCGCTGAAAATTCCATTTCATATGATACGAAAGCTCATCTCTCCATTTTTTTTGCTGATAATCCTTTCTTCTTTCAGCAGTTTCTCTCAGAAAACTGCCATTTATGATGAGCCGGATGCTGATTACCGGCTGGCTCTTGAGTTGTTCAATAAAGAAAAATATGGCGCTGCACAAAAGTTGTTTTTACAAATCGTTGATCAAATTGACAACCAGGATTCAGAGATCAGGATAAACTCTGAATATTATGCTGCTATTTCTGCTGTGGAACTATTTCACCCTGATGCAGAGAAATATCTTTCCGATTTTATTATACTTTAATAAAGAACAAAAATGTCCATTAGTTGAGCCGCAGTGTTTATCGATAAGAGTAAAAAGATTTCCTGAAAATCTG
>CAYXIT010000142.1:0-7410 GCA_964465275.1 uncultured Bacteroidales bacterium
ACTTTCCGGATAATTGATTGTTAAGATTAGGTATTTTTTTTAAACATTAAAATCTTAACAAAATGGAATATCCTGCTCAATGGAAAGAAAAACCTTTCTTTGAACTTACTACAGAGATGCTCGATTGTGTAAGAGACCACAACTTCGAGCGGTTATCGCAGATTTGTGATGATGATTTTGGAATTATCGATATCAACACCAAGGGAGGTTCTGAGGTGATCAGAGACCGGAAAGGCTGGGAAAACTGGTTTACAGGTCTTTTTGAACAACTAAAAGAGATGAAAGCTTCTACATGGTCGGAAATTACACGTTATGAAGCTCTGAAAAAGACCGATATGGGAATGAGCGTTGTCGATTTCGACCAGGTTTTTATTGCCGGTGATAAAAAATTGCGGTTCTCGGTAATTGCTACCATAGTTTGGAAACTGGAAAACGGAACCTGGCATGAAGCACGATACCATAGTTCAATGCTTGGAGTAAAGGAAGAAGCATGACCATTTTCTGAGCATTTATTACCTTATGCCCGGAGTTTAAACACGATTACACTTTTATTTTTCTTTTGTTTAAGAAATTTTCGGATAATATGAACAAATAATAGCAGAAATTCATTTAACAAAGAGTGTATCGAAAATACAAATTTACATATTTTGATTATTAACTATATCGAAAAGAAATTGAGTTATAATCTTATCAAAAATTTGTTGTAACATGTTTTTGGCTTGTTAAAAAACACCTGGTTATCAACTTTTTTTCTTGATCAAAACCTTAAACCAAATACCAACTGCTATGAAAAATTTGTTTACTCTCATTATCATGATGTTTACCCTGGGCAGCCTTGCACAGGAAACCTTTTTATCTGCCGAAGATATTCAACGTGAAAAAGATCTTCGCCAGGCCCGGGTAAAGGAAATTGAAAATCAACCCATACAAAGTTTGCACAAACCTACTGCCTTTGGCTATAGTAATAGGTCTGACCAAGCCATTCCCATGGATAATACTTTCAAGAATGATAACGGGGTATGGTTAAACTGGGATAACGGCACAAATGATAATGCCATTGGATCAGGAGAAGCGATCAACTGGGATTTGGCAGCCAGGTTTGAACCTTCTGATCTGGAAGGTCTGGATGGAAACTTCATCACCCGGATACGTTTTTTTCTTTATGAAGAAGCTTCTGTTACCGTGAAAATATGGCAGGGGGCCTTTGCCGAGGATGAAGTATATGCGCAGGATGTTGCGGGGTATAATATTCAGGAATGGACTGATGTTGAACTGTTTTCTCCGGTTTCCATTGATACATCCAGGGAATTATGGATAGGATATACAATTACAGCACCGGCCGGAACATTCCCCGCAGGAGTAGATTCAGGCCCGGTTGCAGAAGGGAAAGGCGACTGGATACGCATCAATGACGGAACAGGCAGTCAGCAGGAGTGGACCACGGTTTCTCAAATCAGCGGACTTTCATTCAACTGGAATATACAGGCATTTGCAGAGACTTTGGCAGACCCAGGCGCGCCTGCAGCTCCCGAAAATTTGCTGGTATCAGCCGGTGCCACCGGAGAGTTATCAGCCAGCCTTCAATGGTCCAACCCTGCTTTAACTTTCGATGGACAAGATCTTACTTCCTTAAATAATATTTTTGTATTTCGTGGACAAACATTAATTCATACCATCAGCAATCCCCAGATTGGTGCCACAGAATCATTTACTGATAATGATGTTCCCGGAGCAGGTTTGTTCACCTATAGATTAGTAGGGGAGAACGAGCTGGGGCAAGGTATACCTGTCAATGCATCTGTTTTTGTCGGGGAGGATGTGCCCGCCGCACCTTCCAATCTTTTACTCGTTGAGCAGGACGGAAATGGACTTTTGAGCTGGGATGCACCGCAAACAGGCATAAACAATGGTTATGTTAACCCTGCTCTTATAACCTATACCATCGAGAGAATGCCCGGTGAAGTTACTGTGGCAACAAATATTACTGCAACTACATTTCTCGATACAGCAATACCCGGACCTGGAAATTATTTTTACCGGGTTACAGCATCCAATAACCAGGGAACCGGCGGTACTTCAACATCCAATGTAATAACCCTGGGTGCTGATGGCAAGTTGTTTTTTGAAGCATTTGATTATCCTGCCGGCACTATACCTGCGGGTTGGCAGCAAACAGGAACATCCCATCACTGGGCAGTGGGGCAAAGCAATGCCGCAGGCGGAAGTGCTCCGGAACTCGTGTTAAGCTGGCTTTCCCAAGCAACAGGAACAAGCAGGGTGGTTTCTCCCGATATCAATGCGCAAGGTTCTACCGGTTTAAGACTAACCTTTAAACAATTTCTTGATAATTTTTCATCCTTTGATAATGAACAAATAGCAGTGGAATTTACCGTTGATGGTGGAAATACATGGGAAGTGATCTGGGAGCAGGAAGCAGGTAGCCAGGATATACCCCAGGATCAATATGATCTGGTATTTGCTCTTCCACAGGGTGTTACCACTTTTCAGATTGCTTTCCGTTTCAGTGGAAATTCCTTTAACATTGATTACTGGTATATTGATGATGTATCCATTGAACCCTTGCTGGGTAATAATCTTGCAGCAATTTCAGTTAGTGGCAGTACAACTCCTGCTGTGGGTATAGAATCGGTGTATACCGTAACGGTTGCCAATGTGGGTGAGTTTACCCAGAACGATTATTCCGTAAAACTTATGAGTGATGTTGATATTGAACTGGCATCGATTCCCGGTCAAACCATACAATCGGGACAGGAACTGCAGTTTGAACTGCCATGGACTCCCTCCCAATCAGGGAGTACATTTTTGCAGGGAGTGGTTGAGTTTGAAGGTGATGAATTCCCCGGTGACAACACCACATCGCCTCTTCAGTTACAGGTACAACCCGAGGGAACATTTGTTGCACAGGTGGGTGAAGGTAACCAGCAATCCATCAATATACCTTTCAACTTTTTCTGGAAACAAAGTCTGTCGCAAACCATCTATTTCCCCGAAGAATTGGGTATTAGCGGAGGAGTTATAACTTCTTTAAGATACAACAGCATTTTTGCCCAGGATTTAGGCGATAAGGAAGTAAAGGTATGGATTGGTGAAACAGATCTGGATGATCTTTCAGATGAATGGGCAAATTTTGACAATCTTACTCTTGTTTTTGAAGGAACAGTTACTTTCATGCAAGGAGAAAATGAAATTTTGATCCCGCTGGATAACCCTTATGTTTACAATGGAGAAAACCTTGTAATTTACACCAACAGGGTTTGGGAAAATGTATATTTTGGTTCAGGAAATAGATTTTTGGTTTCCGAGGATCCGGCTTCCCTGGTCAGATCCCGCTTTTTTAACAGCGACCAGCAGGAAGATCCTGATAGTCCCGTATTTGCCCATGTAACCACTCAGTATCCCAATACAACCTTTTTCTTCTCGTTGGAAGGTCTGGGTAGTATTGATGGTACGGTTTCTGAAAATGGTCAAGACCTGGAAGGAGTTTTGGTTAAGGTAGTTGGCAAACCTTCTTCAACACAAACCGATGGGAATGGTTCCTATACTTTACCCAATCTTTTGGCAGGGGAGTATGAACTGGAATTCAGTAAGTTTGGATATTTCCCGCAAATTGTTGATCAGGTTGTAGTAGTTGAAGATGAGGTTACAACCGTTAATGCGGAACTGGAAGCTATTCCGCAATATGCTGTCAGCGGGGCCGTGGAAGGAAACGATGGTTTGATTCCCGGTGAAATCAATATTTCACTTAACGGGTATGATAACTACACTGATTCAGCAGATACAGAAGGATTATTCAGCATCGGAGATGTATACGAAGGTGAATATTTACTTACCATTTCTTCACCCGGTTATGATACTTTCCGCGATGAAAATTTTATCGTGAATTCGGATGTGGATCTGGGAACAATTATTCTTACAGAAACAATAACACCCCCGGCCGGACTGGTTATCGACTTTGATAATTTTGGTGCAGGAAATGCACTTCTAACATGGAACCAGGCAAACGGACAAACCGAATTCAGGTACGATAACGGTACGGTTGCAAATGCACTTGGAGTTCAAAGTGGCTCTTTCAACACAGTTCTGGGTTCTGCACACCCCAATGCTGCTGAACTCTATGAAATGTCATGGATAATTGTTGATGATGAGTTTGCAGAAAATGAAGTTGTAAGGGTTTGGGTATTCGGTCTGGATGAGAATGGTATACCCGACAAAGATCAGGTACTTTACAGCTCAGATGATATTGTGATAAACTATGATGACTGGACCACATACCAGTTCAGTCAGCCTGTAAATGCCCCCAACGGATTCTTTATGGGGATCTCCTCAGATGGTTTTCTGGGTATTGCAACTGATGATGGGTTCGACCCCGAATGGCCATTTAACAATAATACCCAATTTGTAAACTTTGATGTTACCCAGGAAGATTTCCAGGCCATAGAATTATATGGATTTGAATGGAATTTCTTCATCAGGGCGAACGGTTTTGACTTCGGCACTTCAAAGAGTTTACAGTTGCCCGGAAATACCATAGCAAATCAAATGCCCGCCGGAAATCTGCAAGGTTTGAATATAAGTCCTTTCACACCTGCGGCAACTTCGGATGATATTGGGGGCGTAAAATCGCAAAAAGCCCTTTCAGGTTACAATGTATATCTTAACGATCTGGAAACACCCGTGGCCTTTACTGAAGAACAGGAATTTCTGTTTGCCGGACTGGCCGAAGGGGAGCAGGTGGCAGGTGTTCAGTCGGTTTATACTTCAGGTGTTTCAGATATCGTAACCATCGATTTTAATGTAGTTTATCCGGTAGAAGTAACGCTTAATGTTACTACCAACAGTGGAGCAAGTGCAGAAGGTGCTTCTGTAACTCTTACCAACCAGGAAAACAGCAATTACAGCTATTCGGCAACGGTTGATGAAACCGGTGTTGTATTCTTTTCATCGGTTCGTAAAGGAACCTATACCTTGTTTGCTACGCTTGAAAATCATCAGAGCCAGCAGGTGACCGATCTGGAAATCGTGGAAGATGCTGAATTCAATATTACATTCACCGAATTGATTAATCCTCCTGTAAACCTGATGGTGCTTACCGAAGGACTGGAGGCCGGACAGGCGTTGTTTAGCTGGAACAATCCCACACAGGGCTGGACAGAAAGTTTTGAAGATGGTGAATTGCCTGAAAACTGGAGCCAGATCATTACCAACACGGGTAGCCAGAGTGGCTTTGATGCTACCTGGAGAATCGTGGAAACAGTGCCTTTCTCCAATTCCATTGTACCACAGGATGGTGATTACCAGGCCTTCGTAATGTGGAATTTCCAGCAGCAGGATGAGTGGCTAATCAGCCCCGAATTTACTGCTCCCGCCGGAGATCTCGTTTTCTGGTATCACGGTACCAATGGATCCGGCTTTGGTGACAATTATTTCGTGAAAATCAGCACTGATGGCGGTAGCAGCTGGACGGTTCTATGGAATGCGAGCAATCTGCCATCAGGAGTAAATCACTATCAGACTCCTGTAAATATTGACCTTTCGTTTTACGCCGGACAACAGGTACAACTGGCATGGCACGCCGATGATGGTCCTTCAGACGTGGGTTTATGGAGTTCGTGGGCCATTGATAATATTACCGTAGGTGGCGATCCCATGGATCTGAAAGATTTTGCTATGGAAACCGGTTCGGATGAAAACATGCAAAACAATGCCGATAAAAATGTACTGGGATACAATGTATACCTTGACGGTTTGATGGTTGCAGAGAACGTGCAGGACAACCAGTACCTTTTCAGCGATGTGGCAGATGGTCCGCGCGTTGCCGGAGTGGAAGCGGTTTATGCTACAGGAACGTCAGATATTGCAGTAAAAGAGTTTATTCTGCGCGAAACATGGCTGCTTAGCCTGGTATCCAATCCTGCCGGCAGCGGCTCACTGAGTGGTGCTGCCTGGTATGCCGAAGGAACCGAAGTGCTGGTTAATGCCCAGCCCAATGACGGCTATCTCTTTGTAAACTGGACCAATGCAGCCGGCGAAATAGTGAGCGATCAGCCTGCCTTTTTCTATACAATGCCGGCCAATGATGTGGTACTTAATGCCAATTTTGGTGAGGCAGAATTCTTCAATGTTACTTTCAATATTGATATGACAGGCGCAACGGGCTTTAACCCATTTGATTCCGATGTGGCCGTTACAGGATCTATGCACAACTGGGATGTGCTGGGTAACAACCACCGTAACCAGGTTATGGCAGGTGACCAAAGCACAATGATCTATACCAAAACCCTGTCACTGGCACCAGGTGTGTATGAGTATAAATATTTCCTCAATGAAGGAGAATACGATCATGAATGGGAAGATGCGGAAAACCGCGAAATCATTGTCAACAGTAATATGGAAGTTCATGATGTATGGGGTATGATAACAAATGTGGATGATGTTACCGGTTTTGACAGGGTACGTGTATTCCCCAACCCATTTAACAGTCACATTGAAATAGAAGGTGCAGATTTTTCCGACAGGATAATTATTACAAACATTTTGGGTAAAGTGGTGATCAATGAACCCCTTACCGGCAACCGGATTGATACATCAGCTTTACCGGCCGGCGTGTATGTAATACACCTTGAAGGAGCAGGCGGTATGCAATCCGTTAAGAAGATGATCAAACAATAAAACCCGGTTTCTATTATAGTTTTTTCTAAGCCCCTCTCCGGAGGGGTTTTTTTATTTAGGTTATCTCATTTCCCGGGTTATAAACTTTTGGTTTCCTTTCGTTATGGCTTGTTAATCAGTAAGCAGCAAACAAACCCAAGGATAACAAAAAAAGCAACTGCAATTTGTTAAAATTTGCAAAATTGGTATATCTTTGTGTATATAAAAGAGTTGTGGGGCAGCTAAAATATATTACAATGAAAGCAAAAAAGATTTCTCTTAGTTTTATTCTTCTTCTGATAATTTCCACTTCCTGCACAGTGAAAGGACAATATACTAAATGGGAAAAGAACGTTAAGTATCACAATATTGAATTTAAAAAGGTACGTTTCATTATAAAAGATACAGACACAACTTATATTGAAGGTTATTTATCCCGAAAAACAATTATTGATGGTTATCCTTGTCATAAATATGTTGTTTTTACGAAAGGATGGAGGCTTTCCCAATTTTTATTAGCAGATGATTATTTTATGCTTGGAGCAGAATTTCCGAAAGAAACTGAAGTGAGATTTAATAAAAATGGAATACATTGTTTTTTGGGGAAAGACACTAAAATACAAGGTTATTGCTGTAATGGTAATTATGCTAAATGGTACAGTATGGGTATTTCAACTTCATTTTATTTAAGTGGCAAATTAAAATCTTTTTGTCCTTGTGATAATATTGAAATAGATAACA
>CAYXIT010000143.1:0-6781 GCA_964465275.1 uncultured Bacteroidales bacterium
TTGTGAGACAAACTGACTTGTTTTAATCATAAATAAATACCTGGAATAAAATACCGGTTAAATCCAATGACCAAACAAATAATTTAAATATATTTGCCAATATCATTAATAAAATATCGCTTTTAATCATTTACGACCTTTAAAAAAGTGAAAAGTATTTTTACCGGATTTTTTGTTTTGATTCTTTTATTTGTTATTCCTACCAATGTTAAAACACAGGATATTCAGGTAAGCTCAAGAAGTGAACACATTCAGGTAGATAGTGACACATCTTACACAGTCAATGTGACTGTAATGCTAAAAGCAAGTAGTGTTCCGGTGGTATACCCGATTTTTTACGATCATGAACTTGAGCAGGTATATGATCTTGAAGTTCACAGAATAAAGAGAAACCGTTTTAGAACTTTCAACGATCCCGTTATTACAGAAGAAACAATAGACCTTGACCATATAACGAGTAAGAAAGTAAAATACATTTTTATTCCTGCCGACACTGAAACAAAAATCACTTATAAAATATCCTGTAACGAATTGATGTATTTTGCCGATTTGCGTTTCTTTTCTTTTTTTCAAACAGATACTATAAGATATAGAGTGTCCATCCCGGAAATGTTTAGTTTCTCATATATTGCAACACATACTGATTTACTGGACTATCTGACCATAGACTCATTAAAGACCGATAATTTTTATGAGTGGAATATAGAGCTAACCCCAGTAAAAGTGGAGCCTGACCCATTAATGTACTTTGGGATATACAGAAACCGAAAACTACCGATACTAAGGACTGTGGTTGTTCCAAAAGCATTTAAAAACAATGAAGAGTCCTATTTAAATAATTGGTTTCTGGGAAAATCAGAGTCTGTTAAGGCTCTTGATACTGCTGCAAAAGAAAAAATTGATGAACTTACACTTGGTTTAACAGATTCTACGATGATTCTGGAAGCCATCTATAATTTTGTGAAATCAAATTTTAAATATGTTTCTATCCAGATTGGAATGGGAGCATTTATTCCTTCTCATGTCAATGAAGTTTTCATAAACAAGCAGGGCGATTGCAAGGATTTATCTAATTTTCTTTGCGAAGCTTTAAATTACAAAGGGATTGAAAGTTATCTTGCATTAGCAGCCACATACGATCATATAAGTGATTGTGATTTCCCTTCGCTGGGTTCTGCCAATCATGTTGTATGTGTGGCCTATATTGACGGGAACCCTGTTATTTTAGATCCCACTGACCCTATACATATCCCCAATAAACCGGTTCAAAGTATACAGGGCAGCACTATTCTGATCATTAACCCTGATGGGGGAGAGTATCATGAGGTAGAAACTTTTTCACCTCAGCAAAACGGTATCAGTTATGAAATAGAATTAGCGGCTTACTCTGATGAATCTCTTCTGGAAGGTGGATTCAAGGTTCGATATGAAGGTATTTCAGGAAACTTTTTAAAACGTACGATACTTGATCTCAGTGACGACAAAATAGATCGCCTGACCAATCAGCATTATAAATTGGTTTTTAACCACCAATCTGTAAATGAAATTCGTTTTCTTAATCATCAGGATTCCATTACTGCTGAAGGAGATCTCTCTGTAAAAGGGAAGATTTTTCATGACGAAAACAACCAGATTCTGTTTATTGATTTTTTGCCCGGCTTAATTGAAAGCAAACAAAGAGAAACGTTATTAGATGGGACATTCATTGGTAATACAATAAGCAAAAATGTAAAATTACAGATTACGATGGACAGGAAGTTTGAACCCTTTGATCCTGTCAGCCATGTATTTTCAGAAAATGGTGCTTCATTAAGCCTGAAAATATCCAATCCTTCCGATTATATCATAAAGTATGAATATGATTTCATTCTCGACCATATTTTAATGGATGGTGAAAACACTGAAATTGTAAATCAAATCTTAAACGCATTTAAAAGAATATCCAATGAACCCATTATTCTTAAAAGCAAAAGCTAAGCATTGCCTATCCATTCTTTTTGTTGTGGTAGTTTGCAACTGCACCTATGCTATTGACAGTATACCGGATTCATCATTTAATGAACAGATTAAATCGACTGATGCATATTTGTTATACAATTATACTGATGTTGCATACACAAAGTCCTGGCGCTCATACAGGAGACATACTACAGTAGAAAGCAAAATGGTTATAAACAATCGATCAGGTGTAGAAAAATATGCTTTTCTGAATCTTAACAATAGTTTAGCTGAGCAGTTGGAATCTATCAAAATAAAAACTCTGAAAGCTGATGGATCGGTGTTGGAGCTAGACTCAAGTCTCGTTTTCAGGCATAAGCCCACCGAGGGTCAGATGGGTCAGGTAAACTATCCGATACCTGGTGTTGAGCCCGGCGATACTATTGAAGTCTTTTTTACCTTTTCAGAAAGATTGGAAGAAAACGAGCTGGGAAATTTTGTTTATCTGTTTGGTGAGGTACCCAGCATAAATACAGAATACAGTATTTCTGTTCCCCCGTATTTGAACATAAAATATAAACTGTATAATGATTTTCCTGAGCCTTATATTGTAACCAGTGATACGCTTGCCTACTGTTTATTTAAAAAAGAGTCCGCTTTTGGTGTATCACAAAATCAATACACCTGTGCACCCTGCGAATTACCACATGTATATTACTCAGTATATGATGAGAACAGAGAAGCGAAAATATGGAAAGATGTTTACAATTTGGAGTTTAATGTTATAACTCAACCACTATTGGTTGATCGCAGAAACTCATCACACTACAAAAGGTGGAAAAGAAGGGTTTTGCGCGAAGCGGGCGACAGCACAAAGTATCATAAGCTTGAATTATTGCTTGATGATATTTATACCAATTTCAGCATAGAGCCTACCATAATGGAAGAGGTGATCAAATCCAGCGGTTTCTTCATTAAAAGGAATCGTTTTGATCCTTTAAGTATCCGAAGATTGTACAGGCAAATTCTGGAAGATCTTGAAATTGATTATTGGGCGGTTTTTGCCCGAAGCAAGAGAATGGGAAATATAGATCCTTATTTTATCAGAAACCAGGAATTTGATCATATCTTTTTTGCATATGAAGACGATAAGGGTTCTTTGAATTTACTTTACCCTCATGAGATACATTTCAAATTTCAACCGGGAGAAATTCCAACTTCCATTTACAATACGGAGGCTGTCATTGCAAAACCTTACAGGGAAAAGAAAATAAAAAGAAAGGACCGGTTTATAAGGAGAGATCTTAATCTGGCTGAAGTTGATTCGGTAGTTACTGATATCGTAAAACTGCCAGGAATGGATGCAAATTTAAATTATATAAGACAGATTTACTATTGCGATGTTGATATAAAAAACCAATCCGCTTCTTTTCATTCCGTTTTGTCTGTTTCCGGAGGATTATCTACTGATATAAGAAGCTTCTTTGGTTTATTAGATCATAATAAAGAGGTCAGCGACTTTTATGATGCTATAGCGGAGTACGAAGGCCATGATATCTCAATGAAAATTGACACCATTACCCGTATCGATTTAAAAGATTACCGTCCCTTTATTTTTAACATCGGTGCCGAAGGGACGGCACAAAAAGGGATATCATTTATAAATGATAGCATAGTAAGTATTACTCTGAATGATTTAATCCAGCATAATCAGATTGAGAGTGAAGATGACTCTATTGACCTGAACTATTATCTGGATTACAGCTTTTCAGATCAAAACATCTTTATTGTAACTTTTCCCGTTACTATTGAATTGCTGGGGCAGGAAAGTTTTAATAAAGAAATAGAAAATGATTATGGAAAGTACACTTTTAATCTTCAAGTAGTTAATAAAAATCAACTGTCCGTTCAATCATCCTATTCTATAATAAGAGATGTGATACCAAATGATGATTACGATCAATTAAAACAATTGAACGATTTTTTAAGAGAAACAAATAACCTAAGGATTCTTGTTAAGCTGAAAGACATTTAGCCAAGGAGTTTGGCAAAACAGGTATTGATTTGAAAACAATGAATACCATTGCTATTTCATAAAAATTTTATTTCACCCAACCCTTTGTCAGTTTAGATAATATCATTATCTTTGCGCTCCTGAAATAAAACCTCATAATACTTCGAAATACAATGGCAAAGAAATCAAAAGATGCAAGATTACAGGTGATACTGGAATGCACTGAGCACAAAAACAGCGGGATGCCCGGAACTTCAAGGTATATAACCATGAAAAACAAAAAAAATACTCCCGACAGGCTTGAACTGAAAAAGTACAATCCTATTTTAAGAAAAATGACTGTTCATCGCGAAATAAAATAATTTGAATTATGGCAAAGAAAGTAGTTGCAACACTGAAAACCGACACCGGAAAAGGACACGCAAAGGTTATCAAAATGGTAAAATCGCCTAAAACCGGTGCTTATGCTTTTAAAGAAGATATCGTAGACGCCGATAAGGTAAAAGAATATTTTGCTAAGAAATAATTAAACCCTGTGTTTTAGTTTTACAGGATTGATTGAATAATTAGCTGTAAAAGGAAAAGACTTCCGGAGTTGTAAAAATTTCGGAAGTCTTTTTTCGTAAAATTTGCTCACTTATAAGTTTTAAGTGTTACTTAATCCAGTCTCCGACTGATATAAAATGAATTGAAAATGGGATTATTTGATATATTTTCCAAAAACAAAGAAGAAAAACTTGACCAGGGTTTATCAAAAACCCGTGAAACGTTTTTCTCCAAATTGGGTAAGGCTGTAGTAGGGAAATCGGTTGTGGATGCCGATGTACTCGATAACCTTGAAGAAGTGCTTGTAACATCAGATGTTGGAGTTACAACTACACTCAAAATAATAGAAAGGATTGAAGAGCGGGTTGCACGCGATAAATATATGGGCACCGAAGAGCTCAACAGGATTCTAAAGGAAGAAATATCAGCTTTGCTGGCAGAAAATAAGAATACTGATTTTACCGATTTTGGAATTGAAAAAATTGAAGGCCCCTATGTAATTATGGTTGTGGGTGTAAATGGTGTGGGAAAAACCACGACCATAGGCAAACTTGCCCATAAGTTTAAAGCCGCGGGCAAATCTGTCGTTTTAGGTGCTGCCGATACATTCAGAGCAGCCGCAGTGGATCAGCTCACCATCTGGTCGCAAAGGGTAGACGTACCCATTGTTTCACAGGGCATGGGTGCCGATCCTGCTTCAGTGGCTTTTGAAACGGTTTCCTACGCAAAACAGCATAACATTGATGTGGCCATTATTGATACCGCAGGCAGGCTGCATAACAAGGTAAATCTCATGAATGAGCTTTCCAAGATCAAGCGTGTAATGCAGAAGCATATTCCTGAAGCACCCCACGAAATATTGCTTATTCTTGACGGTTCAACCGGACAAAATGCCTTTGAACAGGCCCGGCAGTTTACTGCTACTACCGAAGTAAATGCCCTGGCCATTACCAAGCTCGATGGTACAGCCAAAGGGGGCGTGGTTATCGGTGTCAGCGATCAGTTTCAGATTCCGGTTAAATACATCGGCGTGGGAGAAAAAGTTGACGATCTGCAGATATTTGACAGAAAAGCATTTGTGGAGACGTTGTTTAACGGGTAGGGAGGGAGAACGGAGACGGAAGTCGGAAGTCCGAAGTCCGAAGTCCGAAGTCGGAAGACCGAAGACGGTTTGTGCTGGCTTTGTCCTGTCACCCCGTGACTTTGGGGTTAAAGAATATTTTGCTGGGGGTGAGAAGAAGTTATTACTAAATTTTAAAAACGGTCAAAGAGATGGCGAAGAGCAGAACTTTTTTACAAATGGAAAGCTGGATAAAAAAGGCAGCATCGTTTCTACTGATGTAGACTTTAATGCGTTCAATTACTGTAAACAGAAATTTAAAGACGAAAACAGGATACGACTTTACAACTTTAATTTTTCGCTGATTGATGTAATAGCAAAGATTGAAAATTTAAAGTTCTTTGATGGAATACTGGCAGACCTTGGAGTTTCATCGTTTCAACTGGATAACGCCGCAGCAGGTTTTTCTTATAGCCATAGTTCTGAACTGGACCTCCGATTAGACAAAAACTTACGAAAAACCGCTGCGGATTTTTTAAACTCTGAAACTGAAGAAGAGATTGCAAACGTGATTTATAAATATGGAGAGGAGAAAAATTCCAGGAAAATTGCACGTAAAATTTCTGAATTCAGAAAACGGAACAGAATTGAGAAGACAGACCAGTTGAAAGAAATTATATCATCTGTTACTAATCCAAAATATTTGACAAAGACTTTATCAAGAGTTTTTCAGGCACTAAGAATTTATGTTAACAATGAGTTGGATATACTTAAATCTTTTCTTGAACATTCAGTGCCCGTACTAAAAAAAGGAGGACGATTGGTAGTAATTAGTTACCATTCTCTTGAAGACAGAATAGTAAAAGATTTTTTTAAGTATGAAACACTCAGTTGTGTATGTCCGCCAGGTGCCCCGATCTGTACGTGTAATAAAGTTAAACGACTAAATATTTTGACGAAGAAACCCGTAGTGCCATCAGATTCTGAAATAAGAATTAATAAAAGATCACGCAGTGCAAAATTGAGAGTTGCGGAAAGAGTATGAAAAAAAGTTCCAAGCCGTTGATTATTATAATTGTATCGATGCTTGTACTGGTCACAGTCATTCTTCTGATCTCTCAGGGAATAAGATTTAAATACGAAGCTTTACAAAGAGAGTCAGCCCAGCTGGAATCACAAATAAAAATGGAAGCTATAAAGTCATCAAACTTAAAAGCGAATTA
>CAYXIT010000143.1:6791-7259 GCA_964465275.1 uncultured Bacteroidales bacterium
GGCGGATCGAGCCAGCTCCTTGACCACGCGCCTCTCTGTCCTGGAAGAGACCGCGCGGGCGAAGAAGCTGTATGAAGACGCTTTGAAGCGTGCGAAGGGTGATCCTGTGATGACGGGTATGGCGAAGTTTCGCTTGAGGTTACGCCGAGTAGCCCGCCGCCAGGCAATGACGGGGCCGATCCCCGTCAGGGCCAGGAGGATGAGGCCACGGCCTCTGCCGAAGAGTTGATTAAAAAATTCGCGGCAGATGAACTTGGTTTGGTGGATGCAGGAACTAATTTGAATAAGAAAATAATAATTCTAAATGAAGATATTGTCGAACTTTCCGAGAGTATGATTAACTATAATGAATAATTCACGGGTTCTCCTGGTATTACTATTTGCTGTTATTGTTTTCCTTACTCTTGTTTTAAGGTTATTCAATATACAGGTAGTTAGAAGCGATGAGCTTAGTTACTTTGCGAAAAG
>CAYXIT010000144.1:0-7106 GCA_964465275.1 uncultured Bacteroidales bacterium
ATAGAAGCTTCACACAAAGTCATCGTACTGGCCGATTCCACCAAATTCGGAAGAAAAGGCTTCAGCCGCATCTGCGGACTGGAAAGAGTCGACACCATTATAACAGACAAAGACGCACCCGAAAAACTCATTGAAAAATGCAGAGAGAAGGGGGTGGAGGTGGTGATAGCTTAGAAGACGGAAGTCCGAAGTCCGAAGCTAAGGGCGATAGCCCTTAGTCCCGAGAGCCAAAGGCGATTCGGGAACCGAAGCATATGCTGACCAACTCCCCCTTTTAAGGGGGCAAGGGGGATGTAAAAGATTAAAAATCAAAAACTTCGCGCTCTTTGCGAATCCTTTGCGACTTTTCGTGGAAATAAAAAAAACAAATCCCCAATAGATAATGTTCTCGGGATCTTCGCTTCGCTCCAATAACTCAATAACCTATTTACCCATTAACTCAATAACCCAACAATGAAAAACGATTCCTTCCGCCACCACGCCCACGAATTCATTGACTGGATAGCAGATTATTTTGAGAATATTGAAAAATATCCGGTAAAGTCGCAGGTGAACCCGGGCGACATAAAAAAACAAATCCCAAAATCTGCTCCGGAGCAGGGAGAAGATATGGATAATATCTTCAGCGATTTTCAGAATATCATCATGCCGGGCATCAGTCACTGGCAGCATCCGGGCTGGTTTGCCTATTTCCCGGCCAATAACAGTCCGGCATCGGTACTGGGTGAAATACTCACCGCCGGACTGGGTGTACAGGGAATGATATGGGATACCTCCCCCGCTGCCACCGAACTGGAAGAGGTAGTAATGAACTGGCTGCGGAACATGATCGGATTGCCTGCCGACTTTACCGGGGTTATTCAGGATACAGCTTCTACAGCCACATTGTGTGCACTTTTATCCGCCCGGGAGAAATCATCTGATTTCTCAATCAATGAAAAAGGTTACCATAAAACGTTGAGAGTGTATGCATCATCGCAAACGCACTCCAGCATAGAAAAGGGAGTGAAAATTGCAGGGTTTGGCCGCAGCAATCTTGTTTATATTGATACAGACAGGAACTTTGCCCTTCAACCTGATGCATTGGAAGCTGCGATTGAGTCAGATCTCAAAAAAGGTTTGACTCCCTGCTGTGTGATCGGTACCCTGGGCACTACATCATCAATGGCCATGGATCCCATTGATGAGATAGGAAAGATTTGCAAAAAATACGGTCTGTGGTTTCATATCGATGCTGCTTTTGCAGGCACTGCCGCCATTGTACCAGAATATCGCGATTTCATGAAAGGTGCCGGATACGCCGACTCCTTTGTTTTCAACCCCCACAAATGGATGCTTACCAATTTCGACTGCTCCGCTTATTTTGTGAAAGAGCCGGAAATCCTGAAAAGAACCTTCTCCATTATGCCTGAATACCTGAAAACATCAGCAGATGAGCAGGTGAATAATTACCGCGACTGGGGGATACAGTTGGGCAGGCGTTTCCGCGCTCTGAAGCTTTGGTTTGTGATACGCTCATACGGTGTGGAAGGCATCAGGGAAATGGTGCGAAAGCATGTAAAACTGGCACAATTGTTTGCCGGATGGGTGGAAAACGACCCGGATTTTGAGATCCTTGCACCGGTCAATCTCAGCCTGGTTTGTTTCAGATATACCAACCCGGAGTTGAATGAAGAACATCTCAATGCCATAAACAAAGATTTACTGCAAAAAATCAATGCAACAGGCGAAGTCTATCTCACCCATACCGTTCTTGACAGAAAATATTGTCTCCGTCTTTCAGTGGGCCAACGCAATACGGAAGAAAAACATGTGAAGAGGGTATGGGAGATTGTGAAATCCATCAATCTAACCACTCTGCATCCTGGATCCTTCTCCTGAGAATATTGCTGTAGGACCGGGCCTGCTTTATACCATAATCAGTATACGCCTTTTGGGCGTGGGTCAATGCAGTCTCCAGATCACCCTGTATTTCATACATCAAAGCCAGGTTATAATAGGAACGGCCGGCGGTTTTCCGTTTGGAAGAAAGGGCTGATCGTTGCCATGCTTCCATAGCGCCGGTCCAGTCGTTTACGGTGGCTCTTCTTACTCCGATATCGAAATTGGCATCTTTCTTCCCTTTGGTAAAAAAGCTGCGATTAGCACGATACCAGTGCGGACTGATACGTGTAGCATATAAACTGCCCGATTGTGCACTCACCTGCATAACCGCTTCCCGGTGGTCAATCAGGTTGGTCATTGCAAGTTGAAGGAGATTTCCTTTGGCTTCCCACTTCCTGTTGCGGCTGTACCTGTGTTCATCGATAACCGTTCGGGATGCAGGATGGTAAAATCGAAAACCCAGTGTTACCGTGGCAACACCTTCGGCATAATATTCCCTGACCTTGCGGGCCCTTCCCCCTTCTTCCTTTTTCTCTACTTCGCGGCTGCCATCGGTTACAATAAAGTTTGAATCAAAAGCCTCAAGGATCAAAAGGCCATCTACATCATATTTCCGGCAAAGTTGTTCAACGTGATTCCAATCAAGAATCGAAGGCCACTGCCCCGGCAAAGTGACAGGGCTTTTCAATTGCTCTGATGTACGCACTACCTGGAAACGCTGATATTCCTGCAGACTGGATGCCAGTCCATTCATGGCAGCCTGGGACGCTTCTTCATCCAATCCGGGCAAAGTACCTGTAATGATTCCTTCAGTGATATTTACGGCATTTCTTTCGGTTTCACTGCGATCAATCAGTGCCAACCGTTGCACACTCTGATCCACATAAACCTGGGCCGGGCGTTGCACAGGGACATATACAGTGCGTGTACAGGAAAGCACAAACAGACTAAAAATAAAGATGGGTAGAAACTTTTTCATGTGTTTATAATTTGGTTTAAGTAGGTCACATGGAATTCGCATATCTGAACCTTGTAATTTATTTTAAATGAAGCACTTATGCTCATTTCATGGTTAATGGATTTAGGTTTAGACAGATGTTGTCTTTTGAATTACAGCATTTTAGGGGTGCAATATAAGACCAAACAGAGTATTATTTTTGCGTATTTTTACGGGAATTTATCGAAGAGGGATCAACCCAAGAGATGTCATCCCAAAAGAGAATATTTCTTTTTCAGATAATCCGATTATTCTATTCTACTGTAAATTTTTTATTTATCCTTTTTTCTGTAATCGGGCTGTAAGCCCAGATAAATTCAGCCCAATGGCAACGCCTTGGGTTAGAAGTTAAAATAAATACCATGCGCCCTGTAAGGGCAGTTTATTTTCTCATTTTCAGTTTTTTCCTAAAATTAAGCTGCCCATACAGGGCGGTTAAAAATTTGTATCACTATTTTACCCAGGGCGTTACCCGTGGGCTGGAATAAGTTGTCCTTTCAGGACGTAAATCAATCAATTGATATCGCTACTTGAAACGATTTTTCCCAAATAAAATATAAAAAAGTAATAACTTTGTAATTACAAAACTGGCATTATGGAAACACCCATTATCAAAATAGGAAATTCAAAAGGGCTGAGACTACCCAAATCAGTTCTTGAAAAATACAGCATAAAAGACAAAGTTGAGCTGGTGCTGGAAGAAGAACAAATCATCATTCGTCCGGTTGAAACCCCCAGAAAAGGTTGGTCTGAAGCATTTAAGGAAATGCACGAAACCCGTGAAGATGATTTGTTGATTGATGATGTATTTGAAGACGAAGATTTTGAATCATGAAAATCAGTCAATATGATATAGTCCTGGTGAACCTGGATCCAAGTCAGGGAAGTGAAATTAAAAAAACCAGACCGTGCCTTGTAATATCGCCCGATGAAATCAATTTCAATCTCCGTACAGTTACCATTGCCCCCATGACCACAAAGAGCAGACCCTGGCCCACCAGATTAAAAGTCAGATTCAACAATACAACCGGCTGGTTAGCAATTGATCAGGTCAGAACCATTGACAAAAAAAGGGTGATTAAAATACTGGGTAGGATATCTCCTGATGAAATTCGGGAATGCAAGAGAATTATCAAAGCTACTTTTGTGGATTAATTTCAGGAGGCTGTATCAAAAGTTCACCCTGGTCGTTGAGCAGTTCGATAAACTCACTGTAACACCTGTCAAAACGACATCTGCATATCAAACTATTATTCGCTTCGACAAGCTCGGCGTCCAATTTTTCAGAACTAATGAAATGGCTTTCCCCTTAACAAAATCCAATCAAATTCAGGGATGGCATCCCTGAATAAATCCCTACCAACAACTACAACCTGAAAAATTCGTAATTTTGCACCATGCAAAAAAAAGTGATCATCGGGCTTTCCGGAGGGGTTGATTCCAGTGTGGCGGCATACCTGCTTAAAGAACAAGGTTATGATGTAACCGCCCTTTTTATGATCAACTGGAAAGACAGCAGCGTTACCCTTTCAGGTGATTGTTCCTGGGAAGAAGATATTATCCTGGCCCAGCTGGTGGCACGCAAAATCGGTATTCCGCTGGAAGTGGTCGATTCTACCGAAAAATACAAAGCCAGCGTGGTGGAGTACATGTTTTCGGAATATGAAAAAGGCCGGACACCCAATCCCGATGTGCTTTGCAACCGCGAAATCAAATTTGATGTATTCCATGAAGCTGCTGCTAAATTTGGCGCCGACTATATTGCTACCGGTCATTATGCCCGCGCAGAAAAGATACAGACTGACCAGGGCGAATTCACCCGTTTGCTGGCAGGGAAAGATTCCAATAAGGACCAGTCTTATTTCCTCTGTCAGCTATCGCAGCAGCAACTCAGCAATGTGCTGTTTCCCATCGGGGAAATAGAAAAACCTGAAGTACGGCGCATAGCCGCGGAACTGGGACTGGCATCAGCCACTAAAAAAGATTCGCAGGGGATTTGCTTTGTGGGAAAAGTAGATCTGCCGACTTTTTTACAACAAAAACTGGCACCCAAAACCGGCAAAGTCATTGAAATTGATGCCAATGATCCTTTGCTCTTACATTACCACAATGAAACCATAAAAAACGTTTCAGATGATAACTCACTGGCCGAAGTCTGCAAACCCTTTGATTTCAGCGCAATGCAGGGCACAGTAGCCGGCGAGCACCGCGGAGCTCACTATTTTACTATTGGTCAGCGCAAAGGTCTGAATATCGGGGGCAAGGCCCTCCCCCTCTTTATTATCGGAACCGATGTGGAAAAAAACATCGTTTACGTGGGCCAGGGACACGAACACCCCGGTTTGAACCGCAAAGGTCTGTTTATCTCAAAAGATGAAATCCACTGGATCCGCCCTGATCTGGAACTCCGGCCCGGACAAACCCACAAATGCCGGGCCCGCATCCGCTACCGTCAGGAATTGCAGGATGCTACCCTGATCATGCGCGAAAACGGTCTCTTCATTCTTTTCGATCAGTTGCAGCGCGGTATCGCTTCAGGGCAGTATGCTGCATGGTATTATGATGATGAGGTGGTGGGGTCGGGAGTAATCGGTTGATGTTTGATGTTTTACAGCCTGAATTAAATCTTGTAAATGATTCGATTTTGGTGTAATTTTGCATCAAAAGAAAATCTTATGGCAAGACAAAGCATATCACTGACAAAGCCAAACGATGAGTGGCTGAAATCCCAGGTGAAAAAAGAAGAATATTCCAGCAAAAGTGAACTTGTAAATGATTTAATCAGACAAGCAAGAAAACAACAAACTCAAATCGACTGGATCAGAGCCAAATTGGAAAGAGCTGAAAGAAGTGGTTTTACTGCCGATTTAAAAGAAGATATTTTAAACCAATCAAAGTCTTTATTGAATGGCTAAATACCGATTAAGCAATGAAGCCAGGGAAGACCTGATCCGAATTCATCAGTTTGGTGTTGCTAAATTCGGAATGGCCCAGGCCGACAAATACTTCTATTCCTTTTTTGATTGTTTTGAGATTATTGCCCGCCAGCCTTTTTCCTTTGAATCTATCGATTATATAAAAAATGGGTACAGACGTTGTGTATGCGGTTCTGACAGCATTTATTAACGAATCAATGATGACACTGTTGAAATAATGGCCATTATCGGGAAACAGGATTTAAACAATATTCTATAATTTTCTGTACCGAATAAATTTTTTTCGTCTGTATTCTGGAGAGAGATAATATGCTCCTAACCAGATAAATAGGCTAACTTGTCATTTTAATATAACAAGCCATTTTACCCGCGTAATCCTACGGAAAGTTTCAGCTTTGCAAAGCAGTATTTTTATTTGCAATCTTTTCTCCACAAAGCTGAAATTGTTATGAGAACTCATTTACTATTCGTATTACTCATTCTGAGTAGCAAATTAATTTATTCCCAGCATGTTAGCATGGAAATAGCCGGCCAGATAGCTGAAAATATCCTGGCAGAATATAAATCAATACCCGTTGAAAACATATCCTTTTCAGAAACTATCCGGTCAGGTTCATCTGATGGACAATCTTTATGGTATATTTTCAATCATAACTCCGGCGGTTTTGTAATGATATCTGCCGATGAACGGGCCTATCCCATCCTGGCCTTTTCAGAAACCGGAAATATACCCAAAGACGAAGAAAGCTGGTCGCCGGCTTTCATAGAGCTGATTGAAAATTTTAATATGCAAATTGAGCATATAATCAGAGATCAGTTAAGCAAATCACCCGAAACAACGCTTCTTTGGGAAAGGCTGCTTGAAGGAAAGCCTGTAGGATTCAATTCAGCAAAAAATATTTCTCCCTTGCTGGCAACCACCTGGAATCAGGGTTGCGGATACAATGCACTTTGTCCATCTGATCCTGCCGGTCCGTGTGGAAAAGTATACGCAGGCTGCGTGGCAACCGCCATGGCACAGGTCATGTATTACTGGCGCTACCCTGTTACCGGTACCGGACTGCATTATATCGTTATTCGAGATGTACGGGGCAAAAATCACCGTAACAACGATACCAGATATTTCCTAAGTATTAAAAATACTATGGAAACAAATAAAAATAATTAAATCCAAAATAAATGAAAACAAGGAACAGGATAAAACGGTTTTTTAAGAAAATAAAACGAACAGTAATCTTTTTACTTTTATTTGGTTTGACAATTTATTATCAAAAAGAATTAAGGATTTG
>CAYXIT010000145.1:0-2722 GCA_964465275.1 uncultured Bacteroidales bacterium
TTCCATGTGCACATGGGCGGGGAATGTGATACCGTGGGTGATGCCTTTGATTGTAAGATTTCCGCTGATTGTATAATTAGGTTCACCTTCATCCACATTTTCGCGCTTTACGATATTGGCCATTTCAAAGGTTGCTTCAGGGTAAGTAGCCACTGAAAAGAAATCATCTGATTCAAGGTGACCTTGCAGACGGGCGTTGGTTTCAGGATCTTCAAGATCCAGTACAACGATTTCAGTCATGTCTATTACAATGTTTCCGCCTACGATCTGGTCATTAACCAAATACAATTCACCGGATGACAAGCCGATGGTACCGTCGTGTTTGCCGGTTACTTTTGTACCTTCCCATGCAACGGTACTCTGGTCCATGTCAATTTTTTTCACCACTGCATTTTCAGGCTTTTCACCCGGCTCAATTCTTTCCGATACTTCAGCAGCTTTTTCATTGGTACCTCCACAGGCAGCCATAAGGAATGCACCTGCAAGCATAGTAGCAAATAATCTCATCTTTTTCATCTTTTTTACTTTTTTGTTATTAAGTTAATAGTTTAATTTTCAGTTTGTTTGAAGGTATTTGTAAACCACCAACCTTCTGTTTACAGTCATTAAAAACAACGAAAATGATACATTGTTTAATTATATTTTAAAATCCTTTTACAAAATGATGGTTACCTTACAAGAACTGGAAACTGAAAAAAATTTGAGCATAGAGATATTTATTATATATTTGGTTGAGAAATCGCAATTGTATGACCAGGTTGGTGTTTTACCCCAATTTTGTTTTACCCCAGTGTTTCGGGAATAAGTGCTGTCTTGTTATTGAAGTACTGACCAATTTTAACCCCCAACTAAAACTGATTAAATGAAAATTGCTTTAACAACAATCGGTTCACGGGGAGATATTCAACCCTCCATTGCACTTGGGGTTGAACTGCAGAAACAGGGTCATTCCGTAGCAGTTTTAACCCATCCCTGGGCTAAACAGATTGTTGATTATTACGGTATTACTCATATTCCTGTGGGAGACGATATTGATATTAATTATGCAGCAAAACAGTTTGCGGAAAACTCAACCCATAACCTGAAAGGTTTTCAATTCGCTTTAAGTTTCATTTTCAATACGTTAAGAAATTGCCATGAAGATTTCTTATCAGGTTTACAGGATTTTGACCTGGTAATAGGTCATGGTATTGTTGGAAAAGCTGAGGCAGATATACTTGAAAAGCCTTTTATTACGGTTTCCATTGAAACCATGGGGTTGCAAAAGGAATACTGGAAAACCCGAAACTTTATCCGGGAATCGGTCCTGTTTTTATCTGACAAGCTCATGGGGGCAGTTTTTGGCAAACCCTGGTTAGAATTTCGTAAAGATGTTGGTGCCCCACCATTGGATAAAAAAGATAAATACCCATATCTTGCCATAGTTCCCATGCCTTTGTTCTTACAGAAGCCAAATCCCGCCTGGAAACAAACAACAGAAATAACCGGATTTCTTTTGGCGGAAGCGCCCAAAGAATTTGTCCCGCCTGCAGAATTGGTGAAATTTTTAAGCAACGGGGAGAAACCCATTCTGGTTACATTCGGTTCAATGTTTCACAACTCCGGACAAACGAAACAATTATTTACCCTTATTTGTGATGCATTGGAAAGATCCGCATCAAGAGCTATCCTTATCATGCCCGGCTTAAAAGAAACGAAAACTGCCATTCCGGATAATATTTTCTTAGCGGATCAGATCCCCTATAGCTGGTTACTTACGCAGGTTACAATGGTAGTTCATCACTTTGGGTTTGGGACAACAGCTGAAGTATTAAAAGCCGGATTGCCTTCAATACCAATACCACATATTTTTGACCAGAAAATCAGGGCTTCAAAAGTTTATAAAAAAGGATATGCACATAAACCACTTAAGATTGCTAAAATAACTGGCAATACTTTATCAAATGCTATCATCCAGGTAAAAAACAACCTGGAAATGAAAAAAAGATGCGCATATGCAGGAAAAGAGATTTCAAATGAGAATGGAAACGAAAAAGCTGTAACACTAATTAATGAATTTATAAAACAAATAACACATTCTGCAACAATGTAATATTCACATAAAAGAAAATAGAATATTTGGTTGATAATTATATATTTGGAGAAGTTTGAAATATTTCATCTGGGGTTTAGGATAAAATGATGATATGCCCAAATTTTAAAATAAGTACACAGTAGGTGTGTCATTTTCAAATTACCTCAGAACAAATAAATAGTGAAAACATGAAAATAATGAAGTATTCTTTAAAGGTTTTTCTCTTATTTTTTGTTCTTTCCCATCCATGTATAGCCCAGAAATATTTGGAAGATATACCGGAATGGCTAAAAAGCGATGAGATTGTTAAAATTCATAATGATACAACTTACTATGCCTCCGGATCAATTAAAGAAATTGGAACAAATCATGAGAAAAAGTATAACGAGAATTATAATCGGATATCTAAAGTAGGAATTCATAAGAAATATTTTAGAAATTCGCAGGTGAAAATAGTTACGGAATTTGATGAATATGGAGTTTTTATGAACAGAAAAAGATATTATAGGAATGGTAATTTAAAATGGGAATCTATATCAGATACAACATCAAACCTGAATGTGAGAAAAATTTCTAATAATAAATATAAGATTGAATTTGAGATAATACAACTAAGATATTTTAGAAGAGATGGTACTATTAGAAAAG
>CAYXIT010000145.1:2732-7059 GCA_964465275.1 uncultured Bacteroidales bacterium
ATTCTATGAATTATGGTGAATGGAAATATTATGAGCGCAATGGAAACATCAGAAAGATAAAAGAGTATTGATCATCAGAAATTGTAAGCTATTCCAACAATAATTACTTAAGGTAAAGCCCAATAGGGTGAGTTAGTAACATTTCCAATCACATACTAAAATAAAAGCACTACCATGTCCATAAACCCATTACAAACCCTTGAAGTTATTTAAGCATTGGAAAATTTCATTGCCAGGAAAAGGCCGCCTGAACACATCAGGCCTAAGCTCGATATCGGATATAAAATTGAAAACCAAAGCATTATTGTATTTGAGATCAGGCCTCGATAGGACAATCCTGCTGTTATCATGGAGCATCCTGTAGCGAAAACAACCTATGTTAAGTCAAAAAATCACTGGAAAATATTCTGGATGCAGGCAGATTTGAAATGGCACAGTTATCCCCCAAAACCCACAGTGAAATCAGTTAAAGAATTCATCAAACTCGTTGAAGAGGACCGTCATTATTGTTTCTGGGGATAAAACTATGGCAGGTCATAAAGTCATCCCTTCACCGGGAATGGCTTGTGGAAATTTTTGCTGTTTGCATTGGCACAAATAGGTCCGGTTTGTATGGCACAAATTGAGGCTGTTTATCCTGCCAAACCCTTCAGTTATTCACATAAAAAACATAAAATATTCACCTGATACTTTTATATTTGGAGTTGATTTTTATATTTCGGAGGTGTTATAGATATTTACTGACTAATACTTTTACATAGCTTAATAAGTTACTATTATCCCGAAAATAAAAAATAATGACAGCATCACATAAAAATACTACCCAAAAAGCTCACAGCAAAGCCTTTGCCATTGGAATAGGATTAAATCTTGCTTTTGTGGCCATTGAGATCTTTTATGGCTTGATAGGGAATTCTTCTGCACTTCTGGCCGATGCCGGCCACAATGCCAGCGATGTACTGAGTCTTGTTTTTGCCTGGACTGCCATCAGGCTTGCAACCATAAAACCCAAGGGCAAATACACTTACGGTCTGCGCAAAACCACTATCCTGGTATCTATGCTTAATGCACTGCTTTTATTCGGGGCGGTAATCGCAATTGGCTGGGATGCCGCAGGTAAATTCAAAAACCCCGCACCCGTGGCAGGCACCCAGGTAATGATAGTAGCCGGAATAGGGGTGGTAATTAATACCATTACTGCTTTGTTGTTTATGAAAGGGCAAAAGGATGATCTGAATATAAAAGGAGCTTTTTTGCATATGGCCGCCGATGCAGGTGTGTCTCTCGGTGTGGTTGTTGCCGGTTTGCTGATCCATATTACCGAAAACTACTGGATTGACCCTGTAATGAGTTTTGTCATCATTCTGGTGATTCTCTGGGGCACATGGCGTTTGTTTACCGATTCACTCGACCTGGCACTGGATGCTGTGCCCAAACACATTAAACTGGAAAATGTGCGTAACTACCTTTTATCTCTTGACGGGGTTGAAGATATTCATGATCTGCACGTGTGGGCAATGAGTACCACACAGGTTGCTTTAACAGTGCACCTGGTAATGCCTGATGGATATAAGAATGAGTTTATTTCTGAATTGCAGGAAAAACTTAACCATAAATTCGGCATTGGACATACAACCGTTCAAATTGAGAGCGAAAGGATTGAAAAAGATTGTGACACCGGTTGTTAGATCTGTGATTCGAAATATTGTATGTGTAAAGATAATTACTATAAAGCATTATAATCCAACGGTTTGGTGAAAATTATTTATTTAAGTTTTATTTCAAATCTCCCTGTTTACCAAACAATTCTTCCTCATGAATGTTAATATTACAAATACTAACCTTAAATTATTGATATTATGGATATAAGAGAAGAATTTGAAGGAAGAGTTAAAAGACTTGAAAGCTTTATTGAGGACAAAGGATTTGGCTCAAAACAGCTTAAGAAAGCCAGGAAAGTACAGAGAAGCATCAATGCAGTTGTTTTCCTGGGCAGCATCATAACTGTTGCCGGTATTGCAATCTGGGCTCTTAACAGGGATTAGGTTGATGCAACACTAACAAACAAGCGCAAAAAAGCGATTTTATATTTGCAACCCACGGCATTCACCGTGGGTTGTTTGTTTTTAAAAGATACCATTGTTATTATTTCCTAAAATGCAAATCAATTATATAATTAACCGTTTACTTTATCGTTTTCATTGCGCAAGAAATCAAAGAATTGATTACCTTTGCAAACTGTTTTGGAAAGCACTTACAAAAACAAACTAAGCACGAATTCATGCTAAACAGACACATAACAAAAGGAATCCTTGTTTTTTCAGCTTTTTTATTGCTTTTTGCTTCATGCAGCCAATACCAGAAACTGCTGAAAAGCGATGATGTGATGCTTAAAAAAGAGAAGGCCATTGAGTATTACAACAATGAAGATTACCACAGGGCACTGGGATTATTAACCGATATAATACCCGCCTTCAGAGGCAGCGCCGAAGCTGAGCAGTTGAACTATTATTACGCAATGGCTCATTACAAACAAGGTGATTACGTGCTTGCAGCCCACTATTTCAAAACATTTACACAAGGCTTTCCACGCAGTGAGCATGCTGAAGAATTTTTGTTCATGAGTGCTTATTGTAAATATCTTCTTTCACCACGGCCTTCACTTGATCAAACACCAACCCGCGAAGCCATTCAGGAAATGCAGGCTTTTACCAATCGTTATCCCAATAGCCCCAGGGTACTGGAAGCCAATGAACTGATTGATGAACTTCGCGAGAAACTTGAAACAAAAGCTTTTGAGTCAGCCATGCTGTTTTTCAATATCAGGGATTATATGGCAGCTGTAACAGCATTTCAAAACGTCATCAGAGATTACCCCGATACACAATACCGTGAAGAAGCATTGTTTTACATAATGCGATCGCATTTTCTTTATGCTGAAAACAGCGTCGAAGCACGTCAGCTTGAGCGTTACAAAAATGTTCTTGAAGCCCATCGCCGCTTGAAAAACCGTTTCCCAGACTCAGAGTATCTTGCAACTGCCGACAGAATGTTAAGCATATCACAGGAACAGATTGCAAGGCTCGAAGAACTGGCAGCAGGTAACGGAAATAATAATTAGTATATTCAGATTTTTTAAATATTTTTTAAACATGGATTACAAAAAATTAAAAACGGAAGGTAATACTGTTACCCGCGATCTCAGAAGGTTCGACACAGAAACCGGAAATATTTATCAATCAGTGGTAATAATTGGTAAGAGAGCCAACCAGATTGGCCTCGAAATGAAAGAAGAGCTGAACAACAAGCTTTCTGAATTTGCCACCTCTACCGATAACCTGGAAGAGGTATTTGAAAACCGCGAGCAGATTGAAATAGCCCGCTACTATGAGCAACTCCCCAAGCCAAGTCTTATTGCTATTAGTGAGTATCTTGAAGATAAAATATATTATCGTGTGCCTGAAGAAAACGACTAATTAGTTGTATGATAATTGATCATATGATCATGAAGGGTTTTTGAAAATATTTGGAATAATTTTACCGGAAAGGCTTTTTTATCTTCGTGTATTAAACATACCGAACAACTGTCTGCCGGATTCCTTTTTTCAAAAACCCTTTGTTTTTTCAGCACTTTTTAATCCTGTTATTGATCAGTGCCTGGATAAAAAAATCTACTTATGCTTGAAGGAAAAAAAATATTACTGGGAATAAGTGGCGGCATTGCTGCTTATAAAAGTATGTTTCTGATCAGGCTATTTAAGAAGGCCGGAGCAGAAGTGCGGGTTGTAGCCACTGAAAGTGCCATGTGGTTTGTTTCCAGAGTTACCATTGAATCTTTGTCGCAGAATAAACTGTATGACCAGGTTTTTGGTGAAGATAACGATTATACCACTGAGCATATAAGCCTTACCGACTGGGGAGATGTTTTTGTTTTGGCGCCGGCCACTGCCAACATTATAGGTAAGTATGCCAACGGTATTGCCGATGATGCTCTTTCAACTTCTTTGATGGCTTTTGATAAAAAAGTATTTGTGGCGCCTGCTATGAATTGCAAAATGTATGAAAATTTTGCTTTTCAAAGCAATCTTAACCGGCTTAAGGAAAACAACATTGAGATCATTGAACCTGCAAGTGGGTACCTTGCCTGTGGCTACGAAGGGAAAGGTCGAATGGAAGAGCCTGAAGTGATTTTTTCTGTGATTGAGACGTATTTCTCACAAAAACAGGATCTTGCAGGGAAAAAAATATTGATTACTGCAGGTCCAACGCAGGAACATATTGACCCGGTCCGCTATATAGGAAATCATTCAAGCGGCAAAATGGGTTT
>CAYXIT010000146.1:0-6970 GCA_964465275.1 uncultured Bacteroidales bacterium
AAAAGCTCACCAACACCCAAAGCAGCCCACAGAATAAATATTCCAAGAAAAATTTTCACCAGGTAATGTACCGAAAACCCAAATCTTTTTTTGAGCAAAACGTTAACAGGTGGAAAGTAAAGAAAAGATAACAGCAGAAGAAAAACCCCAAAACCGAAATCATTTCCCCATAACATATTTATTATTCCAATAGCAAAAACAGCCAGGCCAAAAAGCCAGCTGATTATCGCAATTAAAATCCTGTTGGTTCCCATGTGTCCTCTATTTATTTTTAAATTTTCAGTTTGATTTGGCATACAGTAATATTATTTATGATGTTAATGAAATGTACATGCTCATTTTCCATAGATCTTATTCGCAAAAGTAAATAAATATCAAATGTTAAATTGTTCCTCTCAAATTTATTGTACATTTGATTAAATAATCCTGGAAACTAATTTCTTTCTTCATAATTATCATACAGTTAAATGGTTATTGCATTATGTAAAACTTTTAAACTTTAACACATGAAAGAAAGATGGAACCAACTGCTTTGCCTGCTCAATCAAAAGCTGATCCTTTTTATTGGCATTGGTTTGGGTGCGGTATTGTTTGTTATGGTTTTTGAGCCATTTCAGCTGGACCAACCTGATTTCGAAAGCAGGATCTTATTCGCTTCAGGCTTTGGAATCATAATTTTCATTATTATCTTCCTTTTGGGTATCGCTTACCCCAGCTTTGCTAATGATAATTCTCAGGAAGAAAAGTATCCGGAATTACAACATGGAATACGTAACTTTCTTATATGGTTTCTGAGTTCTGTTTCAATTTCTTTTTATTTAATTTTTATCAGATCAATTAGTTTAACCATTTATGATGTTTATAAAATTGTTTTAATATGTCTTTTACCCCCGGTTATTATTGGTATTTATGACAAATTGCTGAAACTGAAGGAGCAAAATGAAAAATTAGCTCTATCCGGAGAAATTCTGAAGAAGAAAATTGATGATTACAATAACGATAATGCTAACAAATCTATTTATCTTTCTCCTGAAAATACTCCGGAGAAATTCAGCTTTTTATGCCCTGACATTTTGTATATAAAATCAGCCGATAACTACGCTGAAATTCATTTTATGGATGGTGAACAGTTAAAGAAACAGTTGATAAGAAATACACTAAAAAACATTGAACAACAGCTTCGTAAATTTCCGAATTTTATACGTTGCCACAGAATTTGTATCGTTAATGTGCATAAAATTGAAAAACTTGTAGGAAATTGCAATAACCATAGCTTAATTATTAAAGGCACCCTGGAGCAAATACCGGTTTCAAGAAGCTATTTTTTAAAAATAAAAGAAGCTCTTTAAACCTTTCCGGGATAAAAACCACTCACCCCTTAAATTTGCCAACCATCCCTTTTGATTTGGGTTTACCCCCCAAACCATTCATCTCGCCACTTAATATTTTATTTGTTTGAGTTTATATTTACATTTCTGATGTTTAAATATCTTTTTTGTACTCTCATCTACAAAAAAATAAAACTAATGTACAAAAATTACTTCCCTAACTAAAACCTTAGCCATCATGAAAACTATCCTGTTTTATTCCCGAACAAACGCTGTATTTCTGGCAATATTGGTACTCTTTTTACTGGTTCCTGTAAGCTGTTCAAAAGAGGACGAACCAGATCCCGCCCCGGCAATTAATGACTATTTTGACATTCTCCCTTCATGGGATATTTTCAGCCCTGTTGAACCGGATGAAGACATAGTGATGGAATCGGTTCAGGAGTTTAGTTGCAATAACCTGGTTGTAAAATCTACTACGCCTTGTTCCATTACCCGCACACCTGAAGATATTGTTACCTACGACCCCAATTCAGAAATTCTTTACCTCGGCTCCCTGATACAGGGTAAAGGTTACCTGGGAGGTTTGGGTTCAATGGAATCGTTACCCATTTATCAGCGTGCACCGCTTCCTATTACCATTAGTTTTCAGATGTCGAATAACAGCCGGCTCATTGAAGATCCTAACCTGATTACAGTTAAGCAGGGCATTGCAGAGCTGGTAGAAGCAGCCCAGGATGCCGGACATGTTTCGGGAAGCAGCATCTTTTTCAATCAGACAACCAGCCATTCTTTCCGGCAAACAGCTCTTGCCCTGGGACTTTCAGCAGATTACATGGCGGCTCATGTTGAAACATCGCTGCAATGGCAGGGCACCATAGAAACAACTACGGTTTCGGCTTATTTTGTCCAGAAAATGTTTACAGTATCCATGGGAATTCCCCAAAGGCCCAGTGATCTATTCAGTGAAGAATTTACGGAAGAACTCCTCAACGAACAAGTCAGAATGGGTCGTATCGGATCCGATAACCTGCCGGTATACCTTTCAAATATTGTATATGGACGAATGATGACCCTTACCATGACATCAACTTCCAGTGAAACAGAAATGAAAGCAGCATTATCTGCGTCATACGGTGCTATTGAAGGAGAAATATCGGCTGAACACCTCAAGACGCTTCAAGAATCAACCATTAAACTGGTTACAATTGGAGGCGATGCACAAACTGCATTGGATTTCCTGCGCACCGGACAACTGGGTGAGTTTTTCAAAAATGATGCTCCGTTAACAACAGCCGTTCCTATATCATACACCCTGCGCAGCCTTGTTGACAACAGCATAGCAAAAGTCAGCAAGACCGTTGAATACGATATGGTGGAAAATGTACCCATAAGCGAAGGTTTAGGTTTCTTTAAAAACCAGGGAAACTGGGAAACTGCATTTCCATACCAGGGTGTAAAAGGAGAATGGCTTACCAACAGACCCAACATCTGGAAAGCAAACGAAATAGACGACTTCAATCAACCACCAAATAATCCACAAATATGGATGGGAAAGCGGATTACCTTCAGCTCCGATACAACTGATATGCCGTTCGATTTTTACCTGGAAAACAAAGACCCAGATATTCCCGATTATCTTCCCAATTCTTCCTGGGCTTTGGTATTCGAAGATGACGAAGGAAACTGGCCGCAGACCATAAGTATTGGAGATATTGATAACTATGAATTTGAAAACTTTGAGATCGGGGTTAGCGGAAATAATGTATATGGTTTAGGATTTAATATAGTTGATAACGATCCTCATGGAAATGAATATTTAAAGGTATATGCCCACGATGGTTCTGATGAGTGTGAAATAGCCCATTTTTCCCATTCCGATGAAGATGTAGGTGGATTTTCCGATGGATTTATAGGTGTAATAGCGCCGGTTCCTGTAACAAGAATCTTTTTCCGTGAAAATGATGATGGGGACGATATCGGAGTGAAACATTTCTATTTTGGGTATATTCCGGATGCGGATTGATAATATTCATTACATAATAGGTGCATTTGTATTTTTTTAGTGACGGGGTCACTTAAAGTGGCCCCGTCACTTTACATCAGATCACTCCTATTCCCAATTGCACTGTCAGTTCATCCAGTATGCGTTTTGCTGAATCAGGATTATCTGCCTTAAGAATGGGCATTACAGCTTTACCATTGGCATCAAAAAGGAACAAAACATAATCATCATCAGCAATATCAAGGGTTTGGTTACCCCTGCTGTATGCCCGCCATACCTGGTTTGATTTTTTAATGCCCAGCTTCATATCCTTATGAACAGAAATCCATTTCCCGGTGGGTATAAACCCAAATAGACGGGTAGCAAACCTTAGCCGCTTTTTATCAAAATCTATCCATGTGGTTGTAACCGTAAACCCCACAAAAGCCCCGATCAAAACCAGGAACAAACCTGAAATATAAAACCAGGTTATAACCAAACCTGCTAAGAATAAGATCTTTCCGGCCGTGGCACCCACCGGACCAAACATCGGGTCAATTTTGTTTTTTGTTGTCATTATACCTTATTTAAATTATTAGTCAAGGGTGGGCCACCTGTTATAATAGTCAAGAATAATTGACGGTTTTAACCAGGAAAAGCAATAGGTCCTGGCAATCTTTTATTTTCCCGTATATCAGGCACCTGCAATTTTTTCTTTTTTTAATCTGTTTTGATAAGCTCTCCGCTTTTGATTGTCTCAATGAATTGATTCATGAATCTGGAGGCTGTTGCTCCATCAACAATATCATGATCAAATGACGCAGTTAAGCATAAATGTTCTCTTAACACAAACTGATTATCACATTCAACGATTTTTTTTTCTATGCTCCCGATTGTAATTAAAACTGTAGCTGTACCATGTGGAATAAACCAAAATGGTTCTTTACTATACATCCCCACAGCAGTAACTGAAATCTTTCCATACTTCTTAGCCATGCGGATATTTTTGTCAGCAATCCGAACAAATAGTTTCAGCAGAATACCCGGTATTAAACTGAACCATGTTAGACCAGAAAGTCCACCAAGTTTGTTGGTTTGATGTTTTTTCGCTTCTCTTATTTCTTTGTGTATCTGAAGATAAGACTTATCCTGTGCCTGTTGTATTCCGATGGGTTCAGGCACCCTCTCTCCGTCTATTTCGCGTTCAATTAAAACGCTAATTGTAATATCATCAAGCAATATAAGTTTTCTGCCTTTGGTAAATGAGTTAAACCCAGGATAATCTTTTATAACATTTGAAAGACAAGTTACAATGTAGGCTGTCAACGAAAGTTTTTCACCTGTTTCTTCGAAATGTTTTTTTATCAACTCTCTGGGTTTTGTAATATCCGCCTGGGTAAAACAATGTATTGCATTTTTATCTTTTGTAACAGTGGCAGAAGCAATAACAGCCCGACGATTAAAACTCAGGGGTAAACTTTTATATCCTTTTTTCTTTGTCATAGTTCTAATGATTCTTTTATTATGATTCGGGCTCATGCTTGCACGCATCTTTAATTCGCATCCTAATCCTTCAGTTCGTTGCACTGGCTAATAATGGCTCTTTTGGTTATTTGCTTTTGGCTGTATGCCAACAAAAATCCAAATTTTCCAATAGTGCAATTGGGTTTTAGCATCTATGCCATCGGTAAATTCTATAACAGGCCAGATTACATTTTAATTGCTTGCAAAAGCACTAAGCAGATTGGGCAGGAAATAAATTATATTATCATTACTATGACACTTTATTTCTATCCGAAAATTGGCAGTTTCTCTACAAACACTCTTGAAGTAGCAGCTGATAATAAGATGATTCCCAATAAAAGGCTTATAATAACAAATATTTTTTCAAATAATAAGAATCGGGTAACAGATTTTAAAGTTACTTGCTTTCCCTTATTCAAATCTTCTATTTCAGTTATTAAATTTATGATACTTTTTACTTTTGAATATAAATAATAGCCAATAGCAATAAAAAGCATCCCCATAATGAGATTGATCCACCATCCTATTGTGCCATTTAGTATACTCCCTATTGTTAAAAATCCGAGAATAATATATAAAAAAGCTCCTAAGTAGGATTCTATTTTGTATAATTTCATTTTCTTATCATTATAATATATGCAAACGGTTGGCAATATAACCAATGGCGATTTGCATGCTTTGATACTATCCACCGCTACAAAAGCCCACGCAGAGCAGTCCTGCAAGTGCGGGATAAAACTACCACCAAGCGCCGCTATTGTTGGCTATATCATGTTGGCACCTGGCGATTTTATTTCAGTGAGTTTTCAACCAATTCTATCAATTTTTCAACTGGCTCAAAATATGGAGTTACTTTCTCTTCGGTAAAGTCAAATAAATCTGCATAATCGCCCTTTTGACTCCATGTAAAAAGCTGTGAGTATATTCTTCCAAGTTCCGCTGGAAATTATTCTGTTTTAATAAATTGTTCCGAAAATTTAGATTTTACCCCGTTATGAATAGTGGTTTTAAAACTTCCTTTTAATAGTAGAGCAATCACTGCATAATAGGCTGCATAAAGCCTGTTAATAGCAGAATTCCACCTTTGTTTTTCCGCCAATAGTTTGGCGTCTTCCAGCGTTTCCTTTGCTCTCTCAAGTCGATAGTTAATTAAATCCTTCGTTGTTCCTGTCATTTTAGCCGAATTCCTTCCTTGTTAATATTCTCAAATAGGGGAGTAATCTTGTACTTGGTATTCCACTCTTTTTTGGGGTAGATTAAAGGTGACATTATCTGGCCTGTTTCCAGTTCAATATTATAGAATTCGTCCATTATTTCGGTTTCAAGTGAAAAAGGGATGTTTTCAGAATTCAACAAGATTAATAAATCCCAATCTGATATTTTTTTGGCGTCTCCACGAGCCTGGGAACCATAAAGGTAAATCTCGGCGTCAGGATATTTCTTTTCAGAGAGTTCCAAAATTTTTCCAATTATTTTTTCTCGCTTAGTCATATAGCAAAAATAATCAATTTTTTCCGGCTAATATGCTGAACAGGTGCGTTTTTTCGCTTGGTGCCACGGACAAGTATAAGCATAGTGCGGGATTAAAAGTACTTCACTTTCAGTTTACCGGTATGTTTATTAATATTCAATTCGTTTAATTTTACCACTTTAGCCCGCATTATGCTTATACAATGTTGTGCTTAGTATTTAATTTCCAAATCAATCTGTCTTCCTTCTTCAAATGCTTTTTTGTCCATTCCTGAACCGACCGCTATTCCAATGGCCATTCCAATGGGTAGTCCTATTCCAAGAAAAGCCATATTTCCAAGGCTCGCTCCAAAAGCAACTCCAAGAGGAATCCCAAACACAGCCATCCCAACTGCCAACCAAGTATTTCGATAGTGATTTTTCGTCACAATTTTAAGCTCCTTCTCAATCAATTTAAGAATACTTGATTGAGACACTCTAATTTGTTTTCTCAATTCTTTTTCTGATTCCGAAACTGAGTTTATTTGGTCAATTCCATTATTAATAGAATTTACAATTTCTTCTGGAAGTTTCTTTTTTTTCAATTCGGTTAAAAGTTTGTCGAATTGAGCATAAGCACTAATAAGCTTTTTATTTTGGACAATGTTTGGTAGCTTTTTCAGAT
>CAYXIT010000147.1:0-4332 GCA_964465275.1 uncultured Bacteroidales bacterium
TATTCTGTGCTGCAAGCAAAGAAAGGGATACACCGATAAATGGTCCGAAGGTAGCTCCCAAAAGCATTAACAGCATGGGCTTTCGTTGTGGCAATGCTCCAAAAACCGCTTTCCATCTTTTGAAAAAACTTACTACAATGGTAAATCCCAGAATTCCTGCCATAACCCTGATCTGGGTAGCTGCAAAAGGGTCGAATTCACCCATGCCGTATTTACTAAGAACGTAACCTGTTGCCTGACCTGCTGCACCCAGGAAAGCGAAAAACAAACCCTTAACAGGATATTGGATCTTTTTGCCATCGGGTGAGTGTTTCTGAAAAATAACAAGAGCAATACCTGAAATTGTAAGTGCCATACCCAGAATGTTAAACCAGGTCATTTGTTCTGACATGATAAGCCAGCCAAGTGTGGCGGTAATTGGGGGTACAAGAGTCATGATGAGCATCGACAAACGCGAGCCAATCATGGTGAATGCTTCAAAGAGGAATAGGTCTCCGATTACAAATCCCACCAATCCTGACAGGATCAGCCAGTACCAGGCATGGGCTGTTGCATCAGCAGGGAAAAATAACCCCCGGTTAAAGTATGAAAAAATGCTCAATAACACCAGTGCCATTACAAGACGTATGAAATTAACCGCTACGCTGCCAACCTTCCGGCTGGCCGTTTCAAAGGCCAAAGCTGTTATGGTCCAGCAAAATGCTGTGCCCAAAGCTGCCAGTTCTCCAATTCTTGATTCCATCTGTTTTGATTTTCGCGGCAAAGATAGAATTTTTAAATGTTCTGAACAGGATTATAAATTCTGATACAGCACAATTTTAAGTAGTTTTGTGAGTTGGTTAACTGGTTGAAAGACCTTTCACCTGATTCAGATCATTAAGTAATATGATTTTCATAATAGATTATTTGCAAGCTGATGCGTCATTACAATATTCCTGTTTTTATTCCTGAACTTGCCTGCCCTTTTCGCTGTATATACTGCAACCAGTATAATATTTCGGGTGTCTGCCGTGCACCCGATCCTTCGGAGGTGGTGGATATTATTGAGAAGCACCTGGCTACAATTCCCCCGGAAGATTCTGAAACCGAACTGGCTTTTTTTGGAGGTAGCTTTACCGGGCTGTCTGTGGCACAGCAAAATATGTATCTCGATGTGGCGAAACCCTGGATCGGGAGCGGAAGAATAACAGGTATACGCATCTCTACCCGTCCTGATTATATAAATCCGGATATCCTTAAAAACCTGAAGAAAAAGCATGTTACATCCATTGAACTCGGGGCGCAGTCGCTAAATGATAATGTATTGAAACGGGCTGGAAGGGGGCATACCGTTGAACAGGTAAAAGAAGCCACAGGCTTATTGCTTGATATGGGTTTTGAAACGGGCCTGCAGATGATGACCGGACTGCCGGGCGACAGCGATCAATCTGCCATTGAAACCGCACAGATGATCTGCGATTTGAAAGTACATACCACACGCATTTATCCAACCCTGGTAATTGAAGACACTGACCTTGCCCAGCTTTACAGACAAGGACTATATATTCCGCAATCTCTTGAAGATGCAGCTGATTTGAGTGCACGTCTTTATTTGATGTTTGAGCGCGGGGGTATCAAAGTTTTAAGAATGGGGCTTCACACTACTGAATCGTTTTACGATGGAGGCAGTCTTCTTGCAGGGCCCTTTCATCCGGCTTTTGGCGAAATAGCCATGACCAGGGTATGGTACCATCGTCTTAAAAATTTGATCCCCGAAAAGGGAAATCATATAAAGATTGAAGTGCATCCGTCGCAGTTGAATGCACTTACCGGTCACCACAGAAAAAACAGGATCTGGCTGGAAGAAAAATTCAGTAATGTTGATTTTTATTCATCATCTTCGTTGTTAAAACATGAGTTCCATCTTAATTTTTCTTGATAAAAAAGCCCCCCTGCAGGCACGAAGATCACTTGAAAAACGGGGAACCGTGATTGATTTTGAAACCGATGGTATTGTGTATGATGCCATTTCCGGTCATCCTGATATTTTTTTGTTCCAGTGGCCCGGGGGTTTTGTGGTTTCACCTGATCTGCCCGAAAAGTATACAGATATTCTGCAAAAAAAAAATGTAAATATTGTTACCGGAAGCATAAAAAATGGCAGGAAATTTCCTGATACGGCACACTATAATGCATTGTACACTTCTTATGGTATTATACACAATACGCGTTTAACAACACCTGAAATCAGTCAAACTCATAAAAACCTTATTCACTGCAATCAGGCATATTCCCGCTGTAATGCAATACAGGCGGGTGATTTGATCATTACCTCTGACAGGGGGATAGAGAAAGCTTTGAAACATAATAATGTACCTGTGATTTACGTTAATCCGGAAAATATTATCCTGCCGGATTTTAATAATGGTTTCTTTGGCGGTTGCTGTGGTATCATTGATAATACTTTGTTTGTGTGTGGCAGTATTTCATTTCTCGACGAAGAACATATAGTGAGATCCAGGCTTACAGAACAAAATATAAAAATTGTTGAACTTTATGATGGGCCTCCTTTTGATGTGGGAGGAATTTTCTTTTTAATATAAAATACAGGGATTTGCGTAGTTTTGGATCTATTGTTTCTTATATTTTTACCCGATAGATTTTTAACATATAAACATACAGTGAATTCCTGCTGTATTATAAAAGCAAGGATATTTATTATATGATCAATAAAATAAATCCTTTTTTCAATAATAGTTTTTATCACCTTCTAAACCCACGAGATATCACCTGGGGTTTACTTATGGTACTCATAATAGTTGTTATTTCCTGTAAAGGCAGGGAAAAGCAACATGAAAGCGGAATCCATCCACTTATGCGTGCTGATACTGTTTCTGCAACACCATTTGTCACAAGGTTAAAAGCAGAACCTGATGTGTATCCCATGCCGGCTGCTAAAAAGACAGTACCGTTGATACTTGATGAGCAGCCAATAACCCAAAGCAAGACAGAGGTGATCATGCCCCGGCAGGTACAAGCTGGTGCACCTATTGTTACACTTATCAGTGATCCGGGAACTATGCTACCCGATACTTCAACAGCAAATCCACAAATCATTTTAGCAGGGATGCCTGTAACATCGGAAGCCGGAGAACCCCTGGTGAAGTTTGAAAACCCTTATAGCTTTAGTTTTTTTACACGCTCACAGGGTTTAAATCAGGATGATATAAGCGCTTTATTGCAAGATAACGATGGAAACATATGGATCGGCACCTATGGTGCAGGTATTATTCGCTATGATGGCAGTTACTTCAACCACTACGATACACAGAACGGTTTGCCTGATAATCATATCCTGCGACTTTATCTGGACAAAGAGGGAAATATCTGGATAGGCACAAGAGTGGGCGGTGTAATTCGCTTCGATGGAAAGTATTTTACCATATTTAATGACCAGAACGGACTGAAAAATAACAGCGTGGAAGCTATTTTTCAGGATAGCCGCGGGTATTACTGGTTTGGTACTTATGGCAATGGTGTAAGCCGGTTTGACGGTGAAAAATTTGTACATTTTACTTCTGATCAAGGCCTGGCAGGCGATATCGTTTATACTATCGATGAAGATGACAATGGAAATATCTGGTTCGGAACACGCAGCAGCGGTATTTCTATGTTCGATGGTGATAAATTTCTAACTTATTCTGAAGAGCATGGACTGGGTTCCAACAATATAGTTAACTCAGTAAAAGACAAAAAAGGAAGGCTATGGTTTGGTACAAACGGTAATGGTGTAAGTGTTTTTGATGGCGAAACTTTTTTAAATTACACTCCCCAGGATGGGTTACCCGATTCAGATATCCTTAGTTTGTATGAAGATTCCCGCGGCAATATTTGGCTTGGCACAAGGCGGGCAGGTATAGTTAAGTTTCATGATGATATGATCCTGAACTTCCGCGAACCACACGGACTGATAAATACTTTTATCACAGCTTTTCTTGAAGACAATAACGGAAAGATGTGGTTTGGCACGTATGGTGGTGGCCTGGGACAATACAATGGTGATCTGTTCCGTCATTTTACCGAAGAAGACGGTCTTCATGACAGCTTCATCAGAACGATAGGTCAGGACAAGGAGGGCAAACTTTGGCTGGGTAGCAATTCAATGGGTCTGTTTCAATTTGATGGTGAGAAGTTTTATAATTATAGTTTTGACCAGGAAGTAAATGACCAGCGAATCAGATCTGTTTTCAGGGATTCAGGAGACAGACTTTGGATGGGCACTTTCGGTGGTAGCCTTATCAGTTATTACAACAATTCCTTCACTTTCAGGGATATTATAGTTGATGACGTTGG
>CAYXIT010000147.1:4342-6933 GCA_964465275.1 uncultured Bacteroidales bacterium
TCATTTTTCATCTGTATATAATTATACCCTAAAAAAAAGTGAATGTCAATAGAATAAACAAGAGCAGGGGAGTTGTTGATATTATAGTTGATGACATTGGTGTTTCCATAACATCTGTTTGCGAAGATTCTTCCGGTAATATATGGCTGGGAACCCATGGTAACGGAATCTTTATGCTTGATGATGAATATATTATCAACTATACTTCCCGGCATGGCTTGCCTGACGATTTTATCCGAAAAGTGATAAGCGACAGCAGGGGCAATATCTGGGCAGCAAGTCGTGAAGGCGGTATTATCAAATTTGATGGCGAAGAATTTTCTGTCCTGGACAGGAATAACGGACTACATAATAGTGACTTTTTTGATCTGTATTGCGATAGCAATGACTACATATGGGCTGCTTCAAACGGGGGGGGGTTATACGTTTTCAGAGACGGGGTTTATATCAATTTTACTGACCGCAATGGGCTGGGGAGCAATTTTGTTTATTCCATTATAGAAGATGATGAGGGTAGCATGTGGTTTGGTACACGTATGGGCTTGAGTGGTTTACTGATAGACCGGCATGAGCTGGCTTCAGGCTGGAAAAACTTTTACCAGAAACCATCAGTTCAGTCTGGTATTTTCTTTAAAAGTTACACCCGCAATGACGGATTCCTGGGAATAGGTTCAAATTCAAGATCCATCTTTCAGGATGACTCAGGAGTTTTATGGATAGGTGCCAATGATATCCTTACGGCTTTCTATAAGAATAGAATAGAAGAAACCGCAGATCCTCCGAAAATACAAATTACCGGTGTTGGTTTATTTAATGAATTTATTCCGTGGGCCAATATTGTAAACAGGAAAGATACTGCACTTATTCTCAGTAATGGGGTAGAAGTAAGTAAAATGAGATTTGATGATGTTACTCCGTGGTACGGCTTACCTCAGAATCTGAAACTTAAGCACAACAACAATCATATTGTTTTCAGTTTTACCGGGATCACCACACGGTTCAGCGATCAGATCAGGTATCAGTTTATGCTTGAGGGAATTGATGAACAATGGAATGCCATAACATTCCGCAATGAAGTTAATTATGGGAACCTTTCTCCGGGAAGATATATATTCAGAGTCATTGCCATAGATAATAATGGTATTTCAAGCGATGAAGAGAAATTTGAATTCTTTATTTCCAAACCTATTTGGCAAAGTCCTGTGGCATATATGCTTTATGTAATCATCATTACTCTGGCAGTATTTTCTGTTACTCACCATCGCAAGGTTTTACGTCACCGCAGAGAACAGCAGAAAATTGATGAGATGATGCTGCAACAGGAGGTTGAAATTGCACGGAAGTCTGTTGAGTTTAAACAGAACTTCCTGGCCAACATGAGCCATGAAATACGAACTCCGCTTACAGGAATCCTTGGCATGGCTGAGCTTCTGAGCAAGACAAAACTTTCTGATGAGCAAAAAGACTTTATTGAAACACTTATTCATTCAGGTGAGAATCTTAGAGAAACCATCAATCTGGTACTTGATTATTCCAAAATTGAGGCAGGCAAGGTCAAGCTGAAAGATGAATGCTTTGAGTTGGGTGCTCTGCTCAACGATGCTGAGAAACTATTTATTTCCATTGCATCCAAAAAAGAAATTGAGTTTTTTGCCGTTCTGGATCCTGATCTGCCCGAATATGTTAAAACTGATAAACAAAGGGTGTTGCAGATCCTGAATAATCTGGTTTCCAATGCCGTTAAATTCACTGCCCGGGGTTCAGTGGGGGTTAAGATCACTTCTGAAGATTATCTTTCTGATAAATCAGTTGGTGATGCTATATTGATAAAAGTAGAAGTTTCAGATACCGGAAAGGGAATAAGTGAAAGCGAGCAAGAGCAATTGTTCAAACCGTTTTACCAGACTGAACAGGAATACAATAGGGCATTTGAAGGCACAGGACTGGGTCTTTCCATTTCAAAGGAACTTTCTTTAATGCTTGGCGGAGAAGTAGGGCTGGAGAGTCAACCTGGTAATGGCAGTACATTCTGGTTTACTTTCAAAGCCCGGATAGTCGATCATGCCGATGCAATGCCGGTAAAAAAAGACCAGAAGGAAGATTCAGAACATCCCGGAATGAATATACTTCTGGTGGAAGATAAAAAAGTAAATCAAAAAGTTGTTATGCTTATGCTTAAGGGCATGGGACATAATGTTACCGTGTATGACAATGGAAAACAAGCTGTAGATAATTATGTTGAGGGAAAATATGACCTTGTGCTTATGGACATACAGATGCCGGTTATGGATGGCATTACCGCTACAGGTATTTTACGGAAAAAACATGATAATCTTCCGCCCATTATCGGTTTAAGCGCCAATGCCTTTGAAGGTGACAGGGAAAAATATATGAATATGGGTATGGATGAATACCTTACAAAACCAGTAAAGGCAACCGATTTTACCGATATTCTTAATAAACTCGGTTATTGAAAAGATATTCAGGAAGATACCTTACTACACGTTGAATCGGATATTCAAAATATCTCCATCCTGCACCTTGTAGTTTTTTCCTTCAATGTAAAACTTACCGGCTGTTTTGCAGGCATG
>CAYXIT010000148.1:0-6723 GCA_964465275.1 uncultured Bacteroidales bacterium
TTGATGTCAACCACATCAAACGGGTCAGTAATCACTTCACCCAGGGTTTCAGGGCTGTTCGAAGTGAATTTTAATGTATAACCTGTTCCTTCCCTGTCAAGGGTAAGATTGGTAAATAAAGCTGTTCCGCTTTGAATATCCACGGTTTCGGTGCCCAGTGTTGCATCACCACCGGGAGAACCATCGTTTTCTATGGCTACTGTAACATTCTGCACATCATTTAATCCCACAGCAGAGGGATTTCCAAACTGGTCGAGCGTGATTATTTCAATACTGCCCAGGTTGGCAGGCTGATCATCATTGCTGCCTGAAATAACTGCTTCCGGCTGCTGCGTGATAAAAAGGCCAACTGCTGCAGCAGGCGTAACCTCAATGGGATGAATTTCTGCATCAGAAATACTCTGGACGCTGATACTTAGCTCGTGATTTTCAGTTATGGTAAGTGTAAGATTTGCGAGGGTAGTCTCTCCAATGATAAACTGCACTGCATTGTCAAATACAATTCCACTGTTGGGTTCTCCACTAATATTAGTAGAAACAGTAATTTGGTAAAAGCCATTCAGAATGACCCCGTTTACATCAGAAGCATTGGTTATTTCAAGATCAAATTCTGCACCCGCCTGAATAGTTGATGGGCCGGTAACATCAAAACCGGATATCACATCAATATCTCGCAGGAAAGGATAGGATTCATCTTCAAGAATATCCCATATGGCAGTAAAATTCCAGCCACTAAATGTGGCTTGTTTTTGCATCTGAGCGGTGGTTCGCCCATTACCTCCGGCGCTTGTTGTAAAACCAGATGTTTCGGTATCCCAGTAAGAACTTGTAACCGTGCCCTGATCTGTAGTGCCAAGAGAACCCACCAAACCTCCGGCTAAAGATACATTGGAATTGATAACAATTTCACCTATGGAATAACTGTTTTCAATAAGGCCTTTTTTCTCTGAACATCCGGCCAGACCCCCGACTTTCTCCGCTGTCGTTGTTGCAGGTTCAACCGTAACTGAACCGGTGGCATAGCTGTTTCGTATTTCTCCGCTTTGATTGCAACCTACCAGACCCCCGAATTTTTCATTTGGCCCACCTGCACCTGAAAAAACAACATCCACATTTGAGAAACTTCTTCTTATAACAGGTCTTCGTGCCTCTGTTGCTACGGAAATATAACTGTTATTTGCACCTATAAGGCCGCCAACAAAAGCATCACCTGTAACCGTCCCATCGGTAACATAACAATTTTCTATAAGAGTATTCTCACTACCTGTAACACGCCCCACAAGGGATCCAACAGCATTTGCACCTGTTACATTTACCCCAACTATACCCAGGTTCTTTATCATAACAGCCTGAATTTTATTATTATCATTAGGTCCGACGCGACCGAATAGACCTACATTATTGCTTCCCGGGCGATTAATGCTTAAATTTAAAATCTTAAATCCTTTCCCATCATAATTACCATTGAAAAAAATACCTGGTTTCTCACCTCCTATAGGAATCCAGTTACCTGTACCATAACCTGCCAGATCAATATCCTGGGTTTGCTCAAAGAAATAAACATTTCCCGTATCAAGTTTCTCGCGTATAAAATCCAGATCTGCTGCTGTGGAAATAAGCCAGGGGGATGATTCGGTTCCATCTCCACCTGAAAAATCCTGCCCGAATACACCACTTACGGTGAAAAAAAATACGAGTGTAAATAAAAAGTTAGCCTTGCGCATTTTGTTGAGTTTTATGTTTCTTTTATTTTCTTTCAAATCAATACAATAGCGGATTTGCTATACACAGCTTTATGAAAAAACAGGCGTTTTTCTTTATGTTTGCGTATAACAACCCATGCAAATGTATGTCTTTTTATTTTGCGTAAAAACCGTGAATTACTTAGGTTTTATCCACTGAATAAAAGGATTAACAAATTTCCTATATTTTAAATGATTTTTTCAAAATAATTATCAACAGGAATACCGCTAACAACGAAAAAATAACACATTTGCATGTTGCTGAAATTTCCTGTATGTATGGGCTATGCTTTGCCTGTGGCCCGATACAGCTGTATGTGTTATTTTCTTTCACGGTAAATTGTGCCTTCCGGGGGTTTTCAAACATTGTGAATAAAAATAAACAGGTTATGTTGAACTGTTTGAACATCCACCAAAACCCGCTATTTTAAAGTGTTGCGAAGAGATTTTGTATAATAAGGCAACTTTGCTATCCGCAATGTAAAAATCTTCGCACCAGTTTCATGGTTTCTTCGCGGTTATATGAAATTTTTTCGCGGAGGTTTTCGTCGTTGTAGTCGGTCAAACGTCTGGCAATGCCTTGCAGCAGGCTTTCGGTAAACACATCGTGTTGCTTGAAAATATTGGCCTGATTCAGCAGGTATTCTGCTGCAGTTTTGCAGGAGTAGGGCAGTTGAGCGAGCTCATCCTGGCGCGACCTATGCTTTTCATCAAAAATATTTACATCCACAAAGGTTTTTTTTGCAAACGCAAGACCGTCTGGCATTTCAAAACCATGGCGGCATTGGGTTTTGGATTTATCGAGATCGGGACGGTGACGCCCCGGGCGCTCATGATCGCCAGGTCGGCGATCGTCCACTGGCGGCCGGCAATGAGCAGGTATATATCGGCTGAACCGTCGGGGCAGCGGAATTCAAAAGTGGCTTTGTCACTAAAGTCCATTTCGTGGGATTCTTCCAGCGGATTGGCATTTGCCACCATATCGCCGGCGCCAACCCAACCCAGCGGTACGCGGATGAGTGCCGAGCGGTTGCGTTCACCCCAGCACACATTGGTAGGTGCCTCCTGGTGGGGCACCAGGCGGAAATAACTTGTGGGAATAGTATTTCCAAAGGCTGAAAGTGCCGGGGCAATATCAAGGATACCGGCAATAACCTTGCGGGAAACATCACTTACCTTGCCATTTTCGAGGGTGACATTTTTGCCGTTCTTCATGGGACGCATGTGAATATGCATTCCGCTTCCGGCTTTACCGGCAGTGATCTTCGGAGCAAAACTGATAGTTACTCCATACTGGTAACCCACCTCACGCAATATCCATTTGGCAATGATCAGTTGATCGGCAGCATCTTCCACATTGGTGGGAAGGAACTCTATTTCGTTCTGTTCGTACTCATGCTCATCATCTGAGAAATTGCCCACCTCCGAATGGCTGTATTTGAGCAGTGCACCGGTTTGTGCCATGGCAACCATGGCATCGATGCGGAGTTGTTCCCATTTTACGAAGGGGGTCGATTCGTGGTATCCTTTCTGGTCGGTGGCCTGGTAAAGCTTATCTTTCTCGCTGATCACATAGTATTCAATCTCACCCATTACTTCCAGTCCGTATTCTGTATTGTCAAGCAGTGCCTGATGTGCCTTTCGCATGATGTTTTCGGGTGCACTGGCCAGCGGCTTGCCATCTTTATCGTAGTAGGAGCAAAGAATATCGAGAGCAGAAACTTCTGAAAAAGGGTTCAGGAAGGCGGTTTTAAAACGTGGAACCACATAAAGGTCGCTGGAGCCGGCCTCCAGAAAATTGAAAAGACTGCTGCCATCCACCCGCTCACCAGTGGATAGGATGTTTTCAAGATGTTCGCGGCTCTGGATGACAAAATTCAGTGCTTTCAGCCGGCCATCGCCTCCCACATAGCGAAAATTGATCATTTTAATGTTGTTGTTCTCTGCATAATTGATCAGGTCGGCTTTGGTAAAATCTTTGGCAGGCTTCTGAAGAAACCGCACCAGGGGGTTGGGATTCAGGTTATAATTAATTTTCTCCATATAGAAGTGCTTTTTTAAAAGGGTTTTATGCTGTTTTGATAAATTGCGGCGAAAATACAACAAAAAAACCAATCAGGAAGGGGAAATAAAAGGATTTCGACCTGTAACAACTTTTATTATATGAAGAACGTTTGTTAATAAATGCCTTTCGGGGTTTTTATAAATAAATCCTTATTTTTGACGGCTGAATATGTTTTTTAAAACGTCCATGCGAATTTCCCTTTTATTTTCAGGTTTTTTTGTTTTGCTTGTGCTTCATGGCTGCACGTATCTTCGCGAAACTCCCTCCTACCGTGAGGCGGAACTGCAGGAGCAGCGTGAGACCAGACAAAGGGCAAGGGCCGGAATAGCACCTGCTGAAGCCTCTTTTTATGAAGAATATTCAGGTATACTGGGTTACAGGTTGAATGGTAGTGAAAATCCGGAATTATTGCGTGAAGTGGCTGGCTGGCTTGGTACGCCTTATCGTTATGGTGGCGCTAACAAAAGCGGAGCCGACTGTTCAGGATTCGCCAAAGTGGTTTACCTGGAGGTGTATGGCATCAACCTGGAAAGGGTAACGGTAAACATGGCGCAGAAGTCACGCCGGATTAGCAAACGTAATCTGCAGGAAGGCGATCTGGTGTTTTTCCGCATCAACAGCCGGCGCATATCGCATGTGGGTATTTATTTGAGCAACAATAAGTTCATCCATGCATCCTCATCGCGGGGAGTTATTGTCAATGACCTGGATGAAGACTACTACAGGAAAAATTTTGCTTTTGGTGGCAGGGTTCTGAGATAGCGCATCCGGCAGCTTTCTCAATCTTAATCTCTGCTTAAAACAAATGACGGAAGGGTACCAGCAGCCATTCGAAGAATTTCTGCAGTCGGGGACGTTTCTGCCAGTTGTTGTAATCGAAGGGTTCCGTGTCTTTCAGGCTTTGGTTAAAATGTTGCACAAGCTGGCGATTAAGGCTTTTGTGCTCGCCAAACAGGCAGATCTCATGCTGGTAGCGGAAACTCCTGTAATCGAAATTGGCTGAGCCTATAATGAAATATTTTCTGTCGGCAAGAAAAATTTTCGAGTGCAGGTTTTGTGGTAAAAAAAAGTGGATGTTTACTTTCTCTTCAGAGAGTTCTCCAAGATACTTCCCGGATAAAATATCAAGTATGTGAATATCAGACTTTTTGGGAATGATAATATTTACCTTTACGCCTCGCTTTGAAGCATCAGTCAACGCTTTTCGCAGGTTACTTCCAGGGAGAAAATAAGGTGTTTCTATAATAATCTCCTTTTCGGCTTTTTGAATCAGCTCGAGGTATTTTCTTTGTATCGGTTGGTTTTTTATACTTGGAACATCACGGATTATCTGGAATCCATTTAAATCAACCTTTTTGGTAAATGCAATTTTATCATACAGGAATTTGTTATAAATCTTCATGTTTTCCAGGAAAACCTTTTTAAATGTTTTGGCGATATTTCCTGTGATTCGAAACATCGATTCGCGCCAGTTTAGCGCATAACCGCTGATATTGGCTGAACCGATGTAGGTGATCTCGTCGTCTATGATAAGGATCTTACGGTGGTCGCGACGGTGATTTTTGGTGAAAGCATCCCAGCTGATTTTTATCTTTTTAAAGAATTTTACTTCCCCTCCCAAATCAATGAGTTCTTTAAAAAAACCCATATTGGAAGATGCCCCCCATGAATCTATAAGAAGTTTTATTTTTACACCTTCGCGGCACTTTTTTATGAGATTGTCACGAAAACGGATACCTATTGGATCATTCCGGAAACGGTAAATCTCCAGATAAATGTATTTCCCGGCCTTCTGTATATCATTCAGCATAGCCGGGTAAAACATCAGAGGATCTGAAAACATTTTTATTTTTAACTCCTGCTCCATCAGCACAACAGAAATAAAATATATGCGCCAAACATAGTTTATTTTCTGCACATTAACAATATGAGAGATAAAATAATCGGTTAAAAGGCACAATTTATTCTTCTGTTTTTTAGTAAAAAGCGTATTTTTACCTTCCAAAAGAACTTATGCTGATCATCGGAATTGCCGGGGGCTCCGGTTCAGGAAAATCAACGGTGGTTAAAAAGATCATAAACCGCCTGCCTAAAAAGAGTGTTTCTGTTATTTATCAGGATGCCTACTATAAAGACAACGGCCATCTGTCGGAGGAGGAAAAGAAACGGATCAAGCAAGCCCTCGCCGATCCGGAGGCTGACTTCGTCGAGCTGGAGAAGAACAAGATCAAGGGCGCGATTCGAACCGATTTCATCCTCTCGGCCGAGATCATCGTGATCTCCCTGGGGACGGTGGCCGACAAGCCCTTCGTCACCCAGCTCGGCGTACTCGTGGCGATTGCGAGCCTGATGACGATCGGTGTCTACGGCCTGGTGGCTGGCATCGTCAAGATGGATGATGCCGGACTGGCGTTGACCCGGAAGAGCAGCTCGGCCGCCCGCGCCCTCGGCAACGGCATTCTCGCCTTTGCGCCCTGGTTCATGCGCTTTCTCTCCATCGCCGGTACGGCCGCCATGTTCCTGGTCGGTGGGGGCATCGTCTCGCACGGCATCCCGGCGCTGCACCATATCAACGAGGCCCTGATCGAGGGCCTGGATCAGCCCTGGGAGACATTGATGAGCATGGGCTGGACCGCAGTGGTCGGCATGGTGCTTGGTCTGCTCGTCCTGAGCCTCGTCATGCTGGGCAAGAAGATCTTTGGAGGAAAACCGAATCCGGGTGTTCAGGGATGAATGAGGGCATCGTCGCGCCGGTCGAATCGGGCTCGATCGGGTGCTCGCCCGTTCGCGCCTGGAGGCGCTGTTGGCGCGGGCTGTGATCTGCATCACGGTAAGTTGCTCAGGCCGGCATCTACACTCTGGCCAGAGTAATGAGCACTCTTTTTAGAGGTTTCGTCGCTGTGTCAAAGCTGGCTC
>CAYXIT010000149.1:0-4187 GCA_964465275.1 uncultured Bacteroidales bacterium
CATAGTGGTTTCCCAGAGTTGTTCAGCGTTCATCTCACCCAAACCTTTATAGCGCTGGAAGTTAACATTTGAATCCTTGCCATTTGGGCTCATTCGGGCAATGATAGCTTTCCTTTCGTCATCAGACCAGGCATATATTTCTTCACGGCCTTTTTTAACAAGATAGAGTGGTGGAGTGGCAATGTATACGCAGCCCTTTTCAATAAGCTCTCTCATGTATCTGAAAAAGAAGGTAAGAATAAGGGTTGCAATGTGGCTACCATCCACATCGGCATCTGTCATGATAATGATCTTGTGGTAGCGAAGTTTTTCAATGTTAAGTGCCTTAGAATCTTCGGCAGTTCCTATTGTAACACCCAAAGCAGTGAAAATGGTTTTAATCTCTTCATTCTCAAAGATCTTATGGGGCATTGCCTTTTCCACGTTAAGAATCTTTCCCCTGAGAGGCAAGATGGCCTGAAATTTTCTGTCGCGGCCTTGTTTGGCTGTGCCACCCGCTGAATCACCCTCAACAAGGTATATCTCGCAGAGTTCAGGATTCTTTTCAGAACAATCGGAAAGCTTGCCGGGCAGTCCGCCTGAACTCAGTACACTTTTTCTTTGTATCAGCTCTCTTGCTTTTCGTGCAGCATGGCGTGCAGTGGCTGCAAGAATTACTTTGTTAACAATGGTTCTGGCTTCTTTCGGATGCTCTTCCAGGTAATAGTTAAGCATTTCACTAACCGCCTGATCTACTGCACCAGCTACTTCTGAGTTTCCAAGTTTGGTTTTGGTTTGACCTTCAAACTGAGGCTCGGCAACTTTTACCGATATAACAGCCGACAATCCTTCGCGGAAGTCATCACCACTGATCTCAAATTTGAGTTTTGAAAGCATTCCCATCTTCTCGGCATAACTTTTCAGTGTACGCGTAAGTGCTCTCCTGAAACCAGCCAGATGAGTTCCACCTTCAATTGTGTTGATATTATTTACATAAGACTGAAGGTTTTCAGTGAATGATGAATTGTATTGCATGGCAACCTCAACCGGCACTCCTGACTTCTCACCATCCATATAAATAGGTTCTTCAATGATCTTTTCCCTGGTATCATCCAGGTATTGAACAAACTCCTTCAAACCTTCTTCTGAATAGTATTCTTCATGAAGAAATTCTCCTTCTTCGTTGGTAACTCTTTTGTCAGTAATGCTTAAAGTAACACCTTTGTTAAGGAATGATAGCTCTCTTAACCTATTTGTAAGTGTAATATAACTAAAATTTGTATCTGTGAAAATGGTATCGTCCGGTAGAAAAGTAACTTCAGTACCTCTATGGGTGGTTTCTCCATTTACTTGTCTAACCTGATATAATGGTTTACCCTTGCTGTATTCCTGCTGCCAAATTTCGTTGTTTCTGTAAACGGTAACTTTCATTTGAACAGAAAGTGCATTTACACAGCTTACACCCACACCGTGCAAACCTCCGGAAACCTTATAAGAATCCTTATTGAATTTACCACCGGCATGTAACACTGTCATTACCACTTCAAGTGCACTACGACCTTCTTTTTCATGTATATCGATAGGAATACCCCGACCATTATCAAGTACGGTAATAGAACCATTTTCATTGATTGTTAAATCAATTTTGTCGCAATGTCCTCCCATTGCTTCATCAATTGAGTTGTCAAGTACTTCATATACAAGGTGGTGAAGACCTCTGGAGCTGATATCGCCAATGTACATGGCGGGTCTTTTTCTTACCGCATCAAGACCTTCCAGTACCTGAATACTGGTGGCGTCATAATTCAATTGTTTTACAATATTTTCTTTCTTATCTGAGCTCATATTTTAAACGTTCTTAATAACCCACAAAGATAAGCATTTTTAGTGGTTTCAGGGCTTTAAACCGGACATAAAACGATCTATTTATTAACACTTTAACATAATTTTATAATACTGAATTACAGCGCATTACATTTTTTTTAACAGTTTGTTGAAAAGTAATTGCCAGAAAAGAAAAGAATGCTTTTTTTCAGACCATTTTTTGCAAAAAAAAAGCCCCGAAAAAGGGCTTTTTTAACATCGTAATAGGGATAATAATTTTTTTAAAAAGCATAGGTAACACCGCCCATAAAATTGAATTTCTGCGACGGATAATTATACCATTTTTCAAGACGTTGATTTTGGATATTGTTAAGCTTTAAAAATACAGAAAGAATTTTTGTATAGCGATATTCAATTCCCAGGTTTGCATCCACATGGAAGCCATGGATCTCTTCCCGCTGAACATTTCCTGTTTCATCAAATACTCTTGCATATACAGAGTTTCTCGCAAAAGCATCGGCACTGAGTATTATTTTATCCTGTATGTTATACTTTACTGATAAGTCAATCTGCAGGGTTGGCAAGTGCCAGGCTTCCAATTCGTTTTCTGTTGTATATTCGAAATAGTCGATACCGGTGCGTACTTTCAGTCTTTCACCCACATTGCTGAACAGCTCAGCCCGGAAATTAAACAACCGCATGTTATCATATACAATATTGAACCGGTTATTAAGCGTAAAGGTTGTATCTGTTACAAATAAGCCATAGTTGCCCCAGGAGCTTGTTGCAACAGAAACATTGTACGAGGCGAAGCTGCTTATTGATCCTTTGATACCTCCTTTTAGTTCAAACTTTTTATTTGTAAAGGCCAGCGGACTATTGGTGTTGATAAACGGATTGGCAAGGCTTACATTTCGCAAAGTTTGCTTTTGCATCTCTCCGCCCAGATTAACATAGGCCGTTAAAACATTATTGATCAGATTCAATTGTGCTCCTGCTAAAGGGTAAAATCTTGCATTGCTTACCGTATCAAGCTGGAAGGATGCATTAACACCTATCAGGAACTGAAAATCCCTGAACTGAGCAGACAATGCCGGCATTAAACTGATCAGCCCTGTATTAAGTGTATCGGTAAAGGTTGAGTTATGGAAGTAATCTGCTGAAACATCCATATGGAAACTTTGATTATCAGCAAATCCCAGGGGATCATTACCTATTGATCGGTCAAGCCTTGCTGCAAATCCCAGTCTGTGTTCTGCAGCGTCATACCTGTCGGTAAGATAATGATAATTTAAATTAAGGTCGTGTTGGAGCTTCGTATCATCTGTGTAGTTGCTCTTAAAGCTAAGTGAAGGTGACAAAAAGTGAAAAACCTGCCGGATGTCATTCTTCGATAGTTCATCTATAAAACGAAGCATAGTTGTATCGGCAAGGTAATCATCACGTTTGAATCCATAATAATGCACCATATTTCGTTCATAATTCAGGTCACCTTCGATCGTATGATTTCGTAAAAACCTTTTTCCGTAAAAGTTTATTTTATTATCAGCATAACCGCTATGTCCGTAATCATCAATGCCACCCGCTGATGACAGGTGTTTTAAGTTCATACCGTAAGCGTATTCATTTGATCTGAGGGAGTTGTAAAACACTTCACCGAATGGTGTAATATAGTTGCCAAGGCCTGCTTTTACATAACCGTTATATAATTTGGAAAGGGGTTCGCCACGCATGCGGGCCGGACTTAAGGGATCCAATGAGAACCGTGTAGGAACTTGAATCGGATTGATACTGTAATCGAAAGCAATATCAATTTGTAATGTATCAACCAACCCTGGATTAAAACTGGTTTTAAAAGCATCAGATATAGTAGGTTCATAAGGAGCGATTACTTTTATCTCATCAAAATCCAGCTGTTGTGCAAGGATATTTTTGCCTGTAGTTACAGCAAACACAATCAGGCTGATAAATAAAATACGTAATATGGATGCTATCTTTTGCATATATGTTCTGTTTTGCTATTCTGATTATTATTTTTTCTAAAAATAACCCTGCTGTTAAAATATATCTGTGTTTTCACCGGATCTGCTGCCGAAATCAATTTCAAGCGGATCAGAATCGTCTCTGTCATCTCTTTCCCTTTCCTGCCTTTCAATTTCGCGGAGTTTCTGAATGGCTTCAGATCTTAAATCTTCACCATCGTAGTTCTCTATAATACTTTCCAGTGTGCTTCGGGCCTGAAATACATTATCGAGTTCAAGGTAATTATCGGCCAGCAGGATAAATATTTTGGCCAGCCAATATTCATAAGGTGTTAGGTAATCAATGTAATCAAAAATGAGTTCTTCGCATTTTTCGTAATTACCTTTTTTAAACTCAATAAG
>CAYXIT010000149.1:4197-6587 GCA_964465275.1 uncultured Bacteroidales bacterium
TCCGAAATTAATTTGAATAAGTGCATCATTCTGCAGGGTTTTTTCCGGTTCCCCCTGGAAGAATTTGGGAAGGAAAATAGATCTCAGGTAATTGAGGAACTGGACCGGTAAAGGATCGTCCAGGTTATATTTTGCTTCAGCAGCCATAACATTTTCGGCAACGGAATTGGTCTTCCGGAAGTTTTCTTCAGCAAGGTCAAGATTATTCTTTTTCATTGCTGCCCTGGCAATCAGGAGGTATGCTTCCTGTGCAACTTCCTGGCTTAGTTTATCGGCCTGCAGAACTTTTTGCGCTGCCTCGATGGTTTCGTCGGTGCGTTCAAGTTTGTTGAGTGCCCGCATTTGTCCGATCTGCGCATCAAGCTTATTGCTGCGAAACTCAGCGATCTCTTCCAGCGTTTTATAATGCAGAAGAGATGCATCGTAGTGACCCATGGCAAAATTGATCTGGGCAGCCCTGATCGCCGCATTTTCTGAAAACTTTGATTTGGGTCGCTGGAGTACATACTCGTATCCGGAAAGTGCTCTCTGTCTCTCATTCATCCTGAATTCACATTCAGCTTTGTAAAATTGAGCATTCAAAGCGAAAATACCATTTGGAAAACGTTCGATGTAATTTCCAAAACTGCGTATCGCATTTTCACAATCACCCTGCATATAACGATTTTCTGCGGCGATATAGCTTAGTGAATCCTGTTGTGCCTGGGTAACATTGGCAAAACCAAGGTTCTGTGAGAAATTTACATATTCATCAACACGATCAAGGGCAACATAAATATTTCGCATACTTGTTAAAGCTTCCTGCGATTCAGGTGAACCAGGGTAATTTTCAATTACACGTTTGAAAACCTGCAGTGCCTGCTCATCCTGATTAAGGTTAAAATGTATAAGTCCCGATTTCAGCATAGCACTTTTCACATAACTGGAGTTGGGATACCGATTGATTATTTCATTGTAATATTGTAAAGCCCGGTTAGGGTTATCTTGTATTACATAGGTGTTTGCGAGTTCATATCTTGCATCAACTTCATAACCTGTGGAAGGATATTGTTGTAGTAAACCCTGAAGAGTTTGTATTTTTCCGGTGAAATTGCCGGTTACACCCTGTACCAATGCTTTTTGAAAAATAGCATAATCTGCATCAGATGCCTGCAATGCAATAGCCCGGTCATAAAAATCAAGTGACGGAGAGTAATTTTTGGTGATGAAGTAACTATCTGCTATCCGCAGATAACTGTCATTACGCAAGCTTCGCGATATATCACGATCTGTAATAAATTTCCTGAATGATGTTATCGCTTGCTGATATTCTTTTCTCTTAAAATGTGAATAACCTATGGTATAATTAGCGAGATTGTATTCAGGAATGCTGAATGCTCCCTGTGCAAGAAGAAACCGGTTATGTACAGCTATTGCATCAGTATATTGTTCCAGTCGATAGTGAGCTTCTCCCTGCCAGAAAAGGGATTGTGCTCTGATTGTAGTGTTGACGGCATATTTGAGTGATTTTTCAAAATGTTCTATGGCAGCAGTAAAATCACCATTATTAAACAATTCAATACCTCGGAAATAGGCTATTCGTTGATGCGCTGAACGAAGCCTTGGGGTATTGATAGGAATTGCCTCAATACTGGCAAGAGCATCTTTATAATTACGTGTTGTGAGATACAGATCAATAAGGTGTGAATATGCTTCTTCACGGCGCGGGGAATCCGGATATTTTTCAATATAACGTTGAAATGAAATAATGGCTTCATTGAAAGGGTTCAACGAAAGCTCATACGATAGTTTTGCATAATTGAATAAAGATATCTGGCTGATCTCTTCCACATATTCCATTCGGTGTGCAGCAAGAAAAGCATTACGGGCCGATCTTCTCTGTTCTGTTTTAAGGTAGGAATCAGCCAGATGATATAGTGCATTTTGAGCAAGTTCATCATCAGCGTTGGTAACCCGTTCAAAGTTTGGAATTGCATTTTCAAAATCTCCTGCTTTATAATAAGCAAATCCCAGCTGATAATAATCATCCCTGCTTATTCGCTGACTTGTTTGTTTCTGGTATTCTTCAAGATAGGGAATGGCTTCATTGAAGTTGCCAAGATTATAGTATGCTTCACCAATCATTCGGGATATTTCATAACCCCGCCTGGTACCCGCTTCTTCCAGCAAAGGTGGAGCATAGGTAAGCAACTGATCATAGCGTTCCTGAAGAAAATAAATATGTGTGATGTAGTAAGGTACAATGGGTCCAAAATTTTCATTGTCAATAAGCTTTCTGAAATTTATCAGAGCAGTTTCATAATTTTCTTCACTATATGCAATATGACCGTAATAGTAAGTTGCAGGGCCGAAAAAAGCAGATTGTGTATCGCGGATATTGAAGAAGTAGT
>CAYXIT010000150.1:0-6579 GCA_964465275.1 uncultured Bacteroidales bacterium
TGACGGATCTGTTGTAACAGGTGATGTTACAGTAACCATTACAAGTGATCTTGACGGAGAATTATACAACGGGCTTCTTACTTTTGCAGCAGGCGAAACCGCCACACCCATTACACTAACAACCCTGGGTGATCATACCATTACTGTAAGCGTCGATGGTATTACCAATGATGAAGATATTGTTGTTAATGTGGCTGAAAATGTATCCGGGTTTGTGGTAGCTGAAATTACAGCTACTCAGACTGCCGGGGTTGAATTCAATTTGGATATTACTGATGCAAGAAACACCGGCGATGGTTTGCTCGGTGGTTCTTTCGCAGTAACCGTTACCAGCAATATTCCCGGCGAGCCCAATGAGGGAGTGGTGTTTGACGGACCGGTGACCTTTGCCTCTGGTGAAACAACCTTTGGAATTACACTTACCAAAGCAGCCAATCCCAACCAGATCACCATTGCCATAGAAACCATTTTGCCGACGGAAACGCTTGATATTGAAGTCATTGCAGCTGATGCAGAAAAGCTTGCAATCACCCAGCAACCTGCTTCAGTTGTTGAGGGAAACAATGATAATTCTCCCGCATCATTGGGTACAATTATCGTTGAAGCCCGGGATGCATTTGATAACCTTGCTTTTGGCAACCTTACTTCTCAGCAGGTTACTGTTACATTGCAAACTGACGGTTCAGGCGATGGAGCTGTACTTGGCGGTACATTATCAGTAGACATCATTGACGGCGTTGCCACCTTTAATGACCTTACCCTCGACAAGGAGGGCACCGGTTATGTATTACGGTTTACTTCTTCAAGTCCAGTGGATCTGAGTTTTGTGGACACAGATCCTTTTGATGTTACCGGCATCAATGACCTTTCCGGGTTTGATATTGTCGATCCGGGTCCGCAGGTTGCAGATATTTCATTCAATCTTTTTATTGAAAATGCGAGAGATATTTCCGGAGAATTATTAAATGGCGAGTTCGATATTACAGGAGTAAATTATCCCGTGGCTTTTCCACCCGCATCTACTCCAATAAATAATCCCGATGTACTATTTGTTAATGGATCCGCAAATATTTCCATCACTTTACAATTTGCTGTTGATTATTTTGTTGAATTAAATGTTGAAACGATAACCAACCCTGAGTCAATAATTATTTCAGTTGTTGATACAGATGCTTCAAACCTCTCTCTGGAACTCGTTCCCAACGAAGACCCCACCGCCGGAGAAGCCTTTGATGTGGCGATTACCGCCCAGGATAAAGCCGGCAATCCCTTGGATGGCGATCATTTTATTACCCTTAGCTCTGATAATACCGAAGAGGGTACCGGAGGGATTCTATTCGAAGGAAATGCAAATTTTGTTGATGGGGATTATACGCTTAATGCTGTTACACTTTTCAAAGCCGGACTTCAGAATCTGAGCGTGGAAACATCATGGGTAACCGATCCGGGAACCACGGCTGTAACCGTACTACCCAATGTGGTTGACACGCTGGTTATTACCCAGCAGCCCACCGGAGGTGTGGGTACCGGTGATGATACCCCTGCGCCGATCAGTTCAGCCAATGTTATCCTGCAGTTTCAGGATGCATGGGGCAATGCCTCAGCGGATGGTTTGGATACCAATGAGCAACTGACCGTGAGTATTGAAAATGATGGTTCCCTGGGTGGAGGCGCTACCCTGAGCGGAACATTCCCACTGAATATAGTCGCAGAACAAACCGATTACACCTTTTCTGATCTTACCCTTGACAAAGACGGAGAAGGCTATACAATAAGATTTGCGTACGGTGATCCGGAACTTAACTGGGTTATTTCTGATCCCTTCAACATGACCAACATCAATAACTACGGTATTACTGTAGATGCAGATGATCCGCTGGTATTTGCTGATGAACAGGTTGGGTATTCTCCGGTATTAGCCGAAACCATTACCATTACCCGCGTTGGACAGGGTGATATTGTGGGATTAACTGTTAGCCTGGATGAAGTGGTTGAAAACAGCTTTGAAATTACTCAACCAGATCCGGATGATTTGATCAATGCTCCCAATTCAACTACATTTTCTGTGAGACCCGCCGATGGTCTGTCAGTCGGACTTTATGAAGCCACCGTTACGGTCACTGCCAATGCAGGACTCGACACTGAACAGGTGGAGCAGTTTGATGTGAGCTTCCGTGTGCTGGCAGAATTTGCCATAGAAGTGGATGCTGATGATCCCCTGGTATTCCCCACAGTTTCCGAATCCTATAATAGCAATGAACTGGAGCAAACCGTTACCATTATTAATACCGGGGCCGGTGAAATAACCGGTCTGACAGCTACCCTGGGTGGAACCAACCCAACAAGCTTTGTCGTTACCGATCCTGATCCTGCCAGTATTACTACCGGTAACACCGCCACATTCACGATCAAGCCCGCTGAAAGCCTCACTGAAGGATTCTATACCGCCACAGTCACTGTCAGCAACACTCAGGTGGTAGAAGAAAGCTTTAACATTGAAATAACTATTGTAAATGAATTTGTATGGGAAGGCGATGAAAGCGACAGGTGGAATACTGCAGGAAACTGGAGTGAAAATGAGGTGCCCGGAGAAAATGATTTCATCCGGATCCCATCGGTGCGCGCCCAGGATCCTTTTATTTATGATCTGGATGTTACGGTAAATGATCTGATCATTGAAGAGGGGGCTCTTCTAAGGGTACGAAGCACAAGAGACCTGATCATCAAAGAAGGTGGCAGACTCACTATCCGGCCCGGTGGTAAAATGACCGCCGCAGGAAATATCTTTAACCAGGCCGGAGTTGACGGACTGTTGCTGCAATCCAATTCCACAGCTACAGGATCACTGATCATTAACAACAGTGGGGTCGAGGCTACGGTAGAGAGGTGGATTTCCAGTTCCAGTCCGATACAATTTCATATTGTTTCCAGCCCGGTAGCCGGTCAAAGTTTCAGTTCGTTCTTTTCTGATAACAGTAGCTTAATAGGTTACAATTCCACCCAGCAGTATTATGCCATGCAGGAGTATATTGAAGAAACGGGTTGGTCAGCCTTTTTCCCGGCAACAAAACCCGGAAATCTTGAACCCGGCAGGGGATACAGCCTGGGTCTGGTACAAAACGGAATAGTCCGCTTCAAAGGAACACTCCGTCATGACGATTTCACAACTTCCATAACCCAGGATAATTTCGGCTGGAATGATCTTGGAAATCCTTTTGCTGCTTCCATAAGCACATCAGATTTCTTAAGTGAAAATCTTGATCAGTTAAATTCCGGTTGGGCTGCTATTTATATTTTTGATCCCGGCACCGATGTTTATCTGGCCATTAATAATTCGACCAGTGGTGCTTATAACCTGGAAGAGATATCTTCTTCCCAGGGTTTTATCATCAAAGCCAAAACAGGAGGTGGAACGGCAAGCGTTAATGCCGACATGAGACAACATTCCAATCCTGCTTATTATAAAAACAATGAAAATGCTCCATGGTATCACATCAATATGAAAGCTACGGATGCATATCAAACCTCCATGACTACATTTATGGGTTTCAGATCTGATATGACCACGGGTCTGGATGTTACCTACGACGCAGGTCAGTATTCAACAAATCCTGACTTCAGTCTGTTTACAAGAATGATTGATGATGCAACGGATATCAATATGGCAGTTCAGGCACTTCCCGACCAGGGGTTGAATGATTTGAATATCCCGGTAGGTTTGGTTTATCCCCAGGGTGGAGAAGTAACATTTACAGCAGAATCTGTAAACCTTCCCGGGTACATTACGCTGATGCTTTATGATAGTGAAGAAGGTACATATACCGATCTTTCAGTGGAAAGCTATACAACGCTTATTACTGCCGGCTCGGAACCGCTGGGCAGGTTCTTCCTGAATGTAAAAACCCAGATTATGCATCTCATTCATTTTGATACCCTTAACGAGGGTGGGGAAATTACTGCCAGCATTGATGGGGAGGCAATAGAGCCGGGGAATATGATCCCGCAGGGATCCGACATTACCTTCAGTGTGAGCTTATTTGAAAATTATGAGATCGATGAGTGGATTGTAAACGGCGAAGCCCTTGCAGATGTTACTGCTACAGAAATTCTCATTGAAGACCTGATGGATGACCTGGAAGTACTTGTAAGTTTTAAGGAAACTTCTACGCAAATAGAAGAAGTTATTGCAGATGATAATTTAATTATATATATCTTTGAAAACCGGATTGTTATAAGCGGAGAAATCGAGGAGAACACCCATGCTGTTTTGTATGATATGCTGGGTCGCCGGATGAGAGTTGAAGATCTTCAACCCGGAGCATACAATGAAATGATTATTGATGGTTTAAAACCCGGCGGTTATTTCATTCATATCCTTAACAATAAATCGCAAACGATCCGTAAGCTTTTAATCCATTAAGAGCAAAAAGTAAAGAAAAAGAGGACATTATGAATACAAGTGAAAAAAAGAAATCTAATGTGCAACCCATAGAAAAGGATGGCATTTCGCGCAGATCTGCCATCCGCAAGATGGGGTATGCAGCATTCGCTTCTTCCACCATGTTTTTATTGCTGAACAATCCTACGAAGGTTCACGCTCAAAGTGAAAATAATCCCGGTAACCCGGGGGATGATTGGGATTTTGGTGGTAAAAACAACAATAGTAACAAAAGCGATAAACGTGATTACGGCAATTACGACTGGGATTAGCACTTGGTTTTGTGGCATACCTGGTAAAACACATAGAAAATTCCCGTGTGGTTTGGTTTGAAAAAAGCAACCAGTGGGTAAGGATGGATGAACCTCAATGGTTCATCTTTCTTTTATATGAGAAGCAGACCGGTCGAAAAGAAGCCACAAAACAATTTGCTGAGGCATACGAACTTACTGCGGAGCAGGCTGCTGAAATAGTTTCCAACATCTACGAATCCATTGATAAATTGCTTGAGCCTGATTTTCTGCTACCTGATTTCACCCGCGATGCGGAGGAGGTGAACAGGATAAAACTCACGGATTCAAGAACCCATCATTATCAGTTCGGAGAAAAATCTTTTTCTATCACCTATGGCTCGCCTTCCCTGGAGGCTTATATTCACCTGCCTTTTGCGCATATGGATGTCCAAACAGCCGGTAAAAATTCTTTTCACCTTGATGTGTTTCCTTACTGCGGCCGTTACGCCCTGAGGCTGCACACACCACAAAGACGCAGCCTAACTGCCGATGAATCGCCACAGATCAAGCGGCTTCTGTTTGTGGAGCTGGCGTCGTGGCTGTATGACAGAACAGAAAAAGACTGGTTGAGTTTTGTTCATGCTTCAGCGGTGCAGAAGGACGGGGAAGTACTGTTGTTGTCCTCGGCCAGCGGTTCCGGAAAAAGCACCATGGCCGGACTGCTTATGCTAAATGGCTTTGATTTGTTTTCCGATGATTTTGTGCCGGTGGGAGCAGAGGACGGTTTGTTGTATCCTTTTCCTGCAGCATTGTGCATCAAAAATGAATCGATTCCCCTTTTGCAGGACATGGGTCTGAAACCTTTTGTAAAGAACAGTATTGCGCCCCTTGTTTACGTAAAGCCGATTTCAGATTCTATACCAGAAAAGCCCCTTGCGGCCCGCAACCTGGTTTTTATACGCTACCGAAAAGATGCGGGCATGAAACTCAGCTCCGTTTCCGTTACCGAAGCGTTGCAGCATTTTCACCAGGAGGCATGGGTGGGCGACAATATGGAACGGGCTGAAAAGTTTATCAACTGGTTCTGTGGTTTGCGGTTTTACAGCCTGGAATACAGCAACAACCGGCAGGCCGTGGAGGCCTTGCAAAAGCTTATGCAACAACCATGACGCGCCGCCACACATACTATTTGATTGCACGTACCCTGGCGCTTGATATCTACCCCGAAAGGGCAGGGGAGATCGTGAAAAACCTTCCCGCAAAGGAAACCCATTGGCAAATGCTGGTTAAAACGGGCAGCGATAATATGATACTGCCTTCCTTTTTCCTGGCCCTGCAGCGTCACGATTTACTGAAACACCTGCCCGCCGATTTGCAGCAATATCTGCAGTATGTATTTGAGCTTAACAAGGAAAGAAACCTGAATGTTATCCGTCAGGCAGGAGAGGTGAGAGATCTTTTGAAATCTGAAAACATACCCTGCCTTTTTATGAAAGGCACGGGAAATATCCTCGATGGTTTGTATTCCGATACAGGCGAACGCATGGTGTATGACACTGATGTGCTGGTGCCGGTAGATAAAATGCTTTTCGCAGCAAAATTGATGGAAGGAGAGGGGTATCACACCCAGAAGAGATTCAATCCCCGGGCACTGGAATCCACCATGCACTATCCCATTCTGCTGCGCGAAGATCAGATGGCGGGAGTGGAGATACACCGTATGCCGGTGCAATATCTTTACAGAAAAAGTTTTCGCTCACAGGATATTTTCGAAAATGCTGTTGAGAGCAAGCACGAAAAGGGGTTTTTGCTTATGAACTACAGCCACAGGATCATTCATAACTTCCTGCATGCACAGCTTATGCACAGCGGACACTACAATGCGCGGGTTTCATTACGCGATTTGTA
>CAYXIT010000151.1:0-6529 GCA_964465275.1 uncultured Bacteroidales bacterium
CTGGTACAATGAATTGGTCGCCAAAGCTGATCTTGCGGAGCATTCCGAGGTTCGCGGTTGTATGGTTATTAAGCCTCATGGATATTCAATTTGGGAGCGTATGCAGCGCGCTCTCGATGATATGTTTAAAGAAACGGGACATACGAACGCTTATTTTCCCATTTTCATACTTTCTTACTTTTCGTTTTTCACTGTTATCCTCCTTAAATCTTCAAAAAACTCCGGGTAGGATTTGTTCACTGCTTCGGCTTTATCAATGATAACAGATTCGCTGGCTATTAGACCGGCAACTGCGCATGCCATAGCAATGCGGTGGTCATTATGCGAAAATACCATACCACCGTTAAGCGAATTACCTTTGATAAGCATGTTATCGCCCTCAAGGCTTATATACAGGCCCAGCTTCCCGAATTCCTGCTGCAGTGAAGTGGCCCGGTCGCTTTCTTTACCCCGCAAACGTGAAACTCCCCGGATCTGGCTTATACCATCACAGGCCGCGGCTAAAACCACCAGGGGCGGAAATAAATCCGGGCAGTGTGTAGCATCAAAACGAAAGGCTTTGAGTTGCGATTTTTTCACAGTTATGCGGTCCTTCTCAACAAGCAATTGTGCTCCGGAGTTTTTTAAGGCGGTTAGGATAGCCTTATCGGCCTGGGCAGATTGAAAATCTAGGTTTGTAACCGTTACTTCACCTGCAATAGCTCCTGCTACAAGCAAAAATGCAGCGCCACTCCAGTCTCCTTCTACACTATAAGACTTTGAGATATATTTCTGCGGCGCAGGAACAACAAATTCCTTAAAATCTTTATTTTCTACCACCACCCCAAAATCCCGCATCATTCGGGTGGTTATATCCACATAGGGGCGGCTTTTCAGATCACCTACACGGAAAGTTACCGGAAAAAGTGCATGCGGCGCAGCAATGAGCAAACCCGTTAATACCTGTGAACTCACTGAACCGTCAATTTCCACAGTGCCGCCTTTAAACGGACCTTTTACAACCACCGGTACAAGTCCGTTTTGTATTTCACATTGCACATTTGCTGCCTGCAATGATTCTTCTATCATTTTCATAGGACGTTCTTTCAATGAACCTTCTCCCGTAAGAGTAACCGGTTCATTCAGAATGGCTGCAAGGGCAGAAAACATGCGAATACCCAGGCCCGATTCGCCGCAATTCAGAGGTCCGGAAGGTGTTTTAATACCACCTTTTACTGTAAGATTCGTTCCTTCCTCTTCAATTTCGGCGCCGAGTGCTTTGCAGACCATTATTGCTGATTGTACATCATCTGAATTTCCAATGTTATAAATCTCAGATGTGCCTTTTGCAAGCGAGGCAATAGCTATAGCCCTTTGTGCAACACTTTTGGAAGCCGGGGCCTGAACCTGTCCGTTGACTGCTGATGGGATAATTTCTATTGTCATAACATAAATTCTATGGAACGCTGATAACGCTGATTAATATGATTTTATAAGTATTCCCAGTTAAACTAACGAGATTCCTCACTACGTTCGGAATGACATGCAAAAATCTTTAATGATATTTGTATCCATCTCTTCCACAAAAGCTTCTCCGATGTTTTTAAGCAAAACAAAATTCATTTTTCCTTTTTCCTTTTTCTTGTCTCTCAGCAGGGTATCAAAAACCCGGTTTTTGTCCAGTTCTGCGCTGAGAGGCAGACCATAATCATGCAACAGAACAAGAATTTCATCGTAGTCTTTTTCCTTCAAATAGCTGAGTTGCTTTGATAATCCGGAGGCAAAGGCCATACCAATACTTACTGCCTGACCGTGGGGAATTTTATTTTCCTTTTCCACTGCGTGACCCCAGGTATGACCAAAATTTAAAAGTCTCCGCTCTCCCCTTTCCTGTTCATCGGCCTGTACGATTGCAGCTTTGATTTTAATCGATCGGTTTACAATATGATTTATGGCTTCACGCTCGCGATTCAGTATTTCATTCCGGTTTTTTTTCAAAAATTTAAACTTCTCAGCATCTCTGATCAGCGCATGTTTGATAACTTCTGCCATCCCATTGCGGAACTCATCATCGGGCAAAGTTTTAAGCATGGAAGTGTCGCAAATGACAAATTCGGGCTGTGTAAATGTTCCGATAATGTTCTTATACCCATCCAGATTCACCCCATTCTTTCCACCCACACTGGCATCTACCTGTGCAAGCAAGGAAGTTGCCACAAAACCAAAGGGAATACCCCGCATATAGGTGGAAGCCACAAATCCGGCAAGATCGCAAACCACTCCGCCACCAATTCCCACAATAAAACTGCTTCGGTCGGCGCCATTTTCCAGAAGCCAGTTCCAGATTTTTGTCATTACCGCAAAATCCTTCGATTTTTCTCCCGGTTCAACAACATAAACAGGAAAATCAGGAAATTCTGAATGATAGTATGCAGCAACATTTTTATCTGTAATGATAAAAACTCCTGTTGCCGGAATATGGCGGGAAAGAGCAGGCAGGGATTCTCCCACCAGTATCCGGGAGTCTCCGCTTTTACCTTGAATAGTTATTTTCTCCATGCAGTTAACATTGTCTCTCTCAGACAAAGTTATGTTCTTTTTTTATTTTATTACTGCCATTGGCTATCAAAGTTTTCTGAAGTTTCAGAGACTCCTGGTGAATAGAAGTATAGAGTTTTTCCACAAACCGGGGTTTGAGTCCGGATTTCATGGCCATATCCTTTACCCGTAACATCACCTGGTCCCACCTTTGCGACTGCAAAGGCTCCATCTGCTTTTCCCTTTTTACTTTTGCAATTTTGGAGGAAAGTTCCATCCGTGCAGCCAGCGCCCACAAAAGCATTTCATCCATCACATCAATTTCCGAGCGTAATTCATCTAAAAGTTCCTGAGATGTATTTTCGTTTTCAGTGCCCAGCAAATCGTTGAGCATATCATGGAAAGATTCGGGAGTAAGTTGCTGGGCGGCATCACTCCATGCATTATCGGGGCTGGGATGTACCTCCACCATGAGCCCGGCAAAGTGATTTTCAAGTGCCCGCTGTGCCAGCAGAGGGATGAAACTGCGCTTTCCGGCAATATGACTGGGGTCGCAGATAATACGTAAACCGGGCATACGCTCCCGGAGTTCAATAGGAATGTGCCAGAAAGGTTGGTTACGCAGGTGAGATTTTCCCCACCAGAAGAAACCGCGGTGAATAGCACCTACATCCCTAAGACCCGATTTCACAAGTCTTTTTATTGCACCTTCCCATAGGTCGATATCGGGGCTCAACGGATTTTTTACCAGTACCGGTATATCCACCCCACGCAATGCTTCTGCTATTTCCTGGATGATAAAAGGATTGCTAACGGTGCGGGCACCAATCCAAAGCATATCAATGCCAGATTTCAGTGCTTCTTCCACATGTTTTTCAGATCCCACTTCGGTGGTTACTTTCAGGCCGGTTTCTTTTTTTACATCCTGAAGCCATACCAGTCCGGGCACTCCCACCCCTTCAAAGGAATCGGGAGATGTGCGGGGCTTCCATATTCCTGCTCTGAAATATTCCACACGACTGTCACGGGCAAGGTTTTTCGCAGTTTCCATTACCTGTTCAGGAGTTTCGGCGCTGCAGGGGCCGGCAATTATAATGGGTTGTTCGGTGCCGCTCAACGCGGCAGATGGTTTTCGGATTTTTGTTTCGGAGGTATTCATAGGTTAAGATTAAGGTTAAAATTGAGCGTCAGGGGGTCATAGGACTCGTAGGGAGAAATCTGCATTTTTCTTACTGATGTCATTTATTTACGAATAAAAGACTTTTGGGGCGCCCTGATTGGGGACCAGTGGTCGTGGTTTATTGTTATGATAGTTGAGTTTTTCATAGTTGGCATTGGCCGTTTTAATGAGTTCATTGAGTTCGTCATCATGGTTGTTTTCAATCATTCTTTTCATTTCCGTCAATTGATGCAAATAGCTGTCTAAAAATTGCAAGAGATTTTCTTTATTCTGATGAAAGACAGGCATCCACATATTTGCGTCACTCCGGCCCAGGCGGATAGATGACTGTAGTCCGCCACCGCCCAGTTCTGTCCAGTTTTTATGGGTAGCCTGGTCAAACTCTTCCATGGATGACAATGCATAGGCCATAAATTGCGGAAGGTGAGAAACCAGGGCCAACTGACGGTCGTGGTCCTTCGCATCCATAAATATGACCTTCATTTTCAAATCCTGCAAAATAGCCAGTACTTTATTCAGGGCTTCGGTTGACGAGTCCTGGGGATTGCAGATCAGCACCCTTGCATGCAGAAACATATCAACATGCGCGGCTCCCGGGCCTGAATGTTCTACACCGGCCATAGGATGCACGGCAACAAAATTTTCTCTCCGGGGCTGCTTATCGGCTATATTGCAGATGTCAAGCTTGGTACTTCCCATATCCATTACAGCGGTGTGCGGGGGAATAATATTGAGAATTTCCGGTAAAACAGATACAATGGCATCCACCGGTATACAAAGTGCCACCAGGTCAGATCTGCCAGGAGCATCTTCCAGGGTGCTGACTTCATCCAGTGCACCTCTCCCTAAAGCTTCTTTAAGGTGCAACTCATTTCTGTCAACCCCGGTTACAAAATGACCTGCTTTTCTGAGGGCCAGGCCAAGCGAGCAGCCAATCAATCCGGTTCCGATTACAGTAACATTCATTTTAGTTGTATTTAAGATTAAAAACTGATGATTCTTTTAAATTTTCCATGGCAATTTCAAATTGCTCTTCCGGAGCACAAAGGGAGATACGAAGATGACCTTCGCCATTTCTGCCGAATAAAGAGCCCGGAGCCAGCAAGACACCTGCTTCATGCAGAAGCATGTCGGCAAAATCAGCAGAAGTCATCCCCATATCCGGCATTTTCACCCAAAGAAACATTCCTGTATTGCCGCCGACAGGTGCACATCCCATGGCATGAGCCAGCCTGTGAGCAGATTTTGCCCTTGCGTTGTAAGCATTATTCAACGGAGCAAACCACTTGTAACCCAGATCAAGTGCTGCGGCAGCAGCATGTTGCAAAGGCAGGGCGATACCCGAATCAAGATGCGATTTCAGTTGCGATAAGTGAGAGAGTATATCAGCATTGCCTGCCAGGAAACCCAGGCGCCAGCCGGCCAGATTATAACTTTTACTTAAGGAATTCAGTTCCAGTGCCACTTCCTTGGCCCCTGGTACCGACAAAATACTTTCGGGGGAATTGTTACGAACAAAAGCATACGCATTATCATTGACAATGAGAATGTTATTCTGACGGGCAAACATCACCAGTTGCTCAAATGAGTCTGGCAAAGCTTTTGCCCCGGTGGGCATATGCGGGTAATTTACCCACATGATCTTTACTTTTGAAAGGTTGGAACTCTGCAAATTTTCCAGATCCGGGAGAAAGCCGTTTTTTGTATTCAGATTGTAAGCCACTGGTATGGCACCCATCATCCTTGCAGCAAATGAGTAAGAAGGATAACCAGGATCAGGAACCAGCACCCGATCACCCGGTTTCAGAATAGCCTGCGACAACTGCAGAATTCCCTGCCTTGAACCTTGCAAAGGAATGATTTCTCCATCCGGATTTACCTCTGCATCAAAAAACCGGTTGTACCAGGATGCAACAGCATTTCTTAATACACTGCTGCCGGCATTGGGCTGGTAGCCATGATTTTGAGGTTGTGACAGAGATTCCTTCAACCGGTCAAGCACTTCGGCCGGTGGCGGCATATCAGGATTTCCGATGGAAAGGTCGGCAATGCGACGGCCCTGTCGGATGAGTTCCTGCTTTTGACGTTGTGCTCCTACGAAGAAGTACTCTTTGACGGGTGATGCTGTGTTATTGGTTGAGTTTTGCATTTATGTTCAATGTTTTTATATTTCCTGACCCCCAACCCCCTGAAAGGGGGCTTTAAAAAAACCTTCATTTCATTTGGTTTTTACTCTGGTTTTATTTCATTTCGGGTCACATTCGCAAATCTTCTATTTCTAAATCTGTTTTTTTTCTCATTATGAACAAAAAAAGGCCCCTGCACGCAGAGACCTTCCATTTTCACATCTTTTCTTTTTAAAAGACACTATAGTTTCGGTCTCTGCCCCATTGGGTAGAAATAGAAATAATAATATCCAAAAAAGAAAGCCGAATGTATCATTATAATAATCTGTTTATGTAAACAAAAAAAGCCCCTTTCCAGGGGCTTCATCATGTATGTTATGTTTTAAAATTTCTTTTCACGCCATACTTAAGCCCCGCTTTTACCGGTAAAGTAAAAGTAAAAGAAATAAGTATATGCGAAGAAATTGCTCATAGATTCGTTTTTCAGGATGCAATAATACGCATTATATTTTTTAAAACAAATGTTTTTTTATTTTTTTTCGTAAATGAGTGACGGGGCCACTTTAAGTGGCCCCGCCACTTATGAGCTCTGTGGTCAGACGACTTCAGCTCGTCAGACCACTAGTTTAGCTAGCACCCAGCCGGACTACACCCAGCTAAGCGGAATTTGCAACCGACCGCAGGGAGCTCAACGAAGTTAATTCCG
>CAYXIT010000152.1:0-3540 GCA_964465275.1 uncultured Bacteroidales bacterium
CCATATTTTTTCTTGATGTGCCACAGCAGCCTGCGTGCCTTATCAAGGTTTACATTGTCAGGCCAGCTATTAAGCGGTGCGAAACGCTGATTACCGGTATTGCTTCCACCACGTCCGTCAGCAATACGGTAGGTTCCTGCACTGTGCCATGCCATGCGGATCATAAAACCACCATAATGCCCCCAGTCGGCCGGCCACCAGTCCTGACTATCGGTCATTAACTGCTTAAGATCATTTTTCACTGCTTCCAGATCGAGCTTCTTAAATTCTTCCCGGTAATTAAAATCGGGTCCGTAAGGATTTGTTTTGGTATCGTGCTGATGCAGGATATCCAGGTTAAGAGCGTTAGGCCACCAGCTCATTACAGAACTTTTTGTATCTGTGTTTGCTCCATGCATTACAGGGCATTTGCCCGCTTTCTTTCCGTTATTTTCCATATTCTCAACTTTATTGGTTTAATTTGACTTTAGTTTTTTAAGAACTTTCCATTGATTTGTAATTTGATATCTTCAACCTGAAAATCAGGAATACCTTTTTTCCGAAAATAATCTTCAATCATCCTGTCCAGCTGTTCGTCATTGTAATCTTCAATACGATCTGTTTCGGTACAATACAAATGGTGATGGCTTTCCATAATCGCATCATACCTCATGATATCCTTTTCCGTTTTTACTCTCTTGATCAGGCCATTCTCCGTTAAGGCATCCAGCACTTTGTATACTGTTGCTGTGGCTATATTGGGGTACGTTTTCTTAATGTATTTTATAATACTTTCGGCAGTAGGATGATTTTTGAGTTGCAGCACAGCCTCGAAAACAGCGATTCTCTGGGGAGTAACCTTAAGACCTTTACCGGTGAGTTTCTGAATGATCTCTTCTGCTTCCATATATGCTGTTTTTGTTAAAGAGAATAATTCTCTTTTAATAATGAGCAAATATATTGTTTACTGTTTCCGAAACCAAGAAAATAAGAAATTATTTTTCCACATTATTTCGTTAAGAACAGGATAACGGATTAAAACAGTAGAAATCTGCTTTGATGCGCATCTGTGTGCCAAACAAAAAACTATTAACTGAAGAAATGGGGTTCTCACAATTTGTGAATACAAATTTTTTCTGCACAATACCTGAACAAATGATACCCCGACCCACCCTGTGCAACTAAATCAAAAAGCTCAGGTGGTTTGGTAATCCGGGTGGCACCGATCATGTTTACACCATGCTCAAATAATATATCGGGGATCATACTACCCGACGGACCTGTAACAATCACCCGGCAATTTTCGGGAACAGACAACAGCAGATCATCGATAGTATTATTCACAATGGTTAATCCGGTAATGATCAGTACATCAGATTCGGGAATTACCCTATGATATTCAGATGCCGGAACATAATATTTCTTATGCTCTTCATGAAGCGCATCTTCATTGAGTTCCAGTACATACAAACGGTTGTGTGAGCCGGATAATTTTTCGATATAAGACTGGAAAGCCCCGACGATGGTTATGGTTTTGGGTTGAGAAAGATCAAGCAAATCAACAGGATCTGAATTTTTAATCACCCTGTAATTTCCATTTGCAATGATCTTTGTTGAAACCGCATTGAGTACGGCAATTTTCAGTGTATCGGTTATTTTAGTTTTTTTGGAAGTTTCAAACAGATCTGTAATCTTTTGTCCTGTGATCTGCATCGGGGTGAACGGACCGAAGTCCCGGTTTTTCCTGCTACAGTGAAACACTCCGTCCTGCAATGTAGAAGCAACCCCATAGCTACCATCGGAAAGTTTCACGGCAGTAAGATGCATACCCATCACCACATCTGAAATAAACAGGCCATCCATATGCTTCGTATATTCTGATTTCAGAAGCTCCAGGGTCTTTTGCAGGATCATGATTCGGGTTTTTGTTTCGGGAAAAACAGATTTTGATTATTTCTACCGGCAAATATAGAATTCTCAGGCCAGATTTCTGCGAAAAACTTACATCCTCCAGGTTTAAAAGAGTCGGATTAAAAACTGAAGCAGTACCCTTTCTGAACACATGTCCTTAAAATTCAACAGTTTCTTTAGTTGAATTCAGGATCACATGCTAATCGCTGCTCTTTTTTGTAAAATCCCAGGCTCTGTATGGCGACCAGTCAGGTTCACCAAACCACATGTGCAAACCGGTAATCTCATTTTCCTCGCTTCTTCTGAAAAACACCTGCCCTTCCATATCTGCAATCTCAAGCGTATCTGTTTGAACAGGTATCAGCTGCCATCGTATACCGGCCCCTTCAAAACTCAAACCGGCCGTGTCGGAAGTGATTGAAATATCCAGGCCATTCATTGCATAATTGCCGGTATATTCTTCAATCTGATTTTCCGTCAGTTCAATAGGTGCAACATATTTTATTACCGGAACCGGCCATTCAAAAACATTTGCCACCGCCCTTTCTATTTCAGGCCACAGCACCCATCCATTGGTTCCGTTGGTCATTACCACAACGGCCTGTCCCCTTTCGGGGAATGCCATAAAATGAGAATGCCAACCTGCAGTTGCCCCGCCATGACTGAAACGGAAGTTTCTTCCTTCACCCATTACTTTAAATCCATATCCATAATCCCAAAAAACCGGGGTCATGATGGATTGAAGGCTTTCATGATCTAATATTTCAGATTCCTGGTTTGTGTATGCTTTCATCAAATCAATGATCAAATACCCCAGATCGGCTGGGGTTGTCCATAACCCCCCTGCTGCTGATTCAACATGTATAGGGCCATGATTGGGAATGGGATCATTAAGATGTCCCCATGCAGCATTCTTTTTCTGTTCAGGTTCAAGCGGCGCATAATAACTGTCCGACATGTTCAGGGGTTCAAAGACATTTTCATCCATGATCTCTGAAAAGTCTTTTCGGGTAATATCTTCCATAATTTTTTGCATTACCTGGTAACCGCCCCCCGAGTACATAAATTTTGTTCCGGGTTGTTCAATTACCCTGACAGCAGGAGAGTTGGCCAGATGCTTTCCTTCTATTATTTCCATAAGATCAGGTAAGGAATCTTCTGAACTGTACCCGGCAAAACCCGGCACGCTTAAACCTGCAGAATGAGATAAAATCTGACGAACGGATATCTGCAATTCATCATCTTCGTAAGGTATTTGCCAGCCATCTGCCAGATCATTGATATCCGTATCAAGATCCAGTAGCCCTTTATGAACCAGGGTCATTGCCCCGATAGCTGCCACGGGTTTGCTCACCGAGGCAGCCTGGAACAATGTATTCTCATTCACCGGTATAGAGTCGCCTTTTTTCTTTACTCCAAATGCTTCGGCAAACACAATCTCCATATTATCAATTACCACCAGCGAAACCGCCGGAACATCCCAGTATTGCATCTGTTCCCTAAGGTTATAGGTCGGCGCAGTATCACTTGTATACGCTGCCGGTTGTAGTCCGTTTATAATATCATTTCTCAGTTCATTTTCGGAGTTGTTGTTTTGGCAACTCCACAGCATTGCAGCAGCCAATGAACAATACAATATAATTTTTAGCT
>CAYXIT010000152.1:3550-4275 GCA_964465275.1 uncultured Bacteroidales bacterium
GGTGGTCGACAAACAGCAGTATATAAATCTACCGATGGAGGAGAAAGCTGGACTCAGGTTTTGGAAATTGATTCTGCATCTTTTTCCGTTTACTGAACGGTTCTTGGTTTAATTATCCCAAAAGGTTCTGCATATAATCATTAAATCAAACTATTCGATCAATACATAATTTAGCGGTATTTCGCTTTCAGAAAATCAATGGTAGCCTTCATGATATTTTTCAGCACATCCGTATTGATATCAGAAAGCTTTTTGACGTAAATACATGCCGCCCCTTTTTTAAACTTACCCAGGTCTTTCAGCAGGTGTTCATGCTCAGGCATACCGCTGAACACATAAAGCGAAATAGCCGTCTTTCGGGGCGAAAACCCCACCAGGGGCCAATCGCCCTCCTGCCGGCTTCTTTCCGATTTGTAGTGATAACTGCCGAACCCGATGATGGAGTCGCCCCACATTTTGGGTTCATAGCCGGTAAAATTCTGCATAAGTTTTACCAGTTCGAAACTGTCTTTCTTCTTTTGCTCAGTATTTGCAAATGAGTTGATAAATTCTGTTACATCTGCGTCGGTTTGTTTGGTTTTAATTTCTGCCATATTGCTATTTTTTGATGATTATGGTTTTTCTTTCCAGTTTAATGGTTTAAAGCCGGAAGATGATCTGATCTTTTTTGAAGATGGAGACCAAACTGTTTTGGATAATTTTGAAAGAGATGGTCAGGTTATCAA
>CAYXIT010000152.1:4285-6499 GCA_964465275.1 uncultured Bacteroidales bacterium
GCATAAGTTTTACCAGTTCGAAACTGTCTTTCTTCTTTTGTTCTGTATTCGCAAATGAATTGATAAACTCTGTAACATCTGCGTTGGTTTGTTTGGTTTTTAGTTCAGCCATGTTACTATTTTAAATGATCAAGGTTTTTCTTTCCATATTTTATCGGAAGCCGGCAAATATTCAGGCAGAGCAGCGGAACCATACCAGGGAAAAATTTCATAACCCAGAAAACCGTTTTTTATGGCGGGGTCGGTTAATAAGAGTTTTTCTGCTTCTTCTGCTGAGGCTACATTGTCAAGGATAAAAATGCCCCTGTACTGATTATCATTCGGGCCCAGCGGACCCGCCACAATGAGTTTGCCTTCTTCAGCCAAACGGTTGATATTGTCCAGGTGTCCCCTGAAACTCCTGCTGATCAGTTCATTGTCAGTTGAGGTGTTTGTTCCTGTTTTCAGGATCACGAGAAAGTAACTTTTCATACCGTAATCATCAGCTCCCAGTTTTTTGGCCAGTGCTTCGTCGTAATTGGGATTGGATGTGGTGGTGTCTGAATCATGGTTGCCGGGATCCTGTATGCCTGGCTTAAGATTACCCCCGTGTCCGGTTGACAGGGAAGCAATACTGATTAATATGATCAATAAAAGGGTTTTCATTGATGTTCGTTTTTGGATTTGATTTCGTTACTGTCCGGGCACGATTTTGAGTCTTGCCCGGACGATCCATGCCCGGAGTTGAAAACAAAGTTATCAATTGTTTGTATTTACCAACAAATTGGTCCGGTTTATTTTCAAACCGGTTTTTTTATGGTAACGCAGGGTAATAATGATGGTTAATGCAATGGTTATTGCCCTGAACAGATTGGAATACCAGCCTCCCAATGCATTGGTGCTTATATCGAACAAGGTCCATGAAAGATTCATCAGAATATGAAGGAATACCGGAACCCACAGGTTATTATCCCATTCCACGTATAACCAGGCAAACCAGGCTGCACCGATAGCGGTAATCAAAAATATTCCTGCCGTTTCGGGTAATGACGTACCCTGGTAAATATGGGCCAACCCGAAAAACAAAGCACCTATTACAGATGCCGGAATAAAACCCCAGCCCAGCTTTCTGAATAATATCCCGAATAAAAACCCCCGGTAAAACAATTCCTCTGCAAACCCGGCAAATAATGTGGAACGAAGCAGCAGGAAGACATCTGGGTTTTCATCTATCTGCCCTGTTACAGCCGAACTGATCAGCATGGGAGATACCGTGATCAATGCGAAAACCAGTCCGGTAAAAAACCCTTTTTGCAAACCCAGGGTTTTAAAAATATTTCCAAAGCCATACAATAAGCCCGTAACAAGTATAGTGGGCAAAACCCACCAAGCATAGAAATAGGCTACCCTCAGGTAAATCGATTCTATAGAAATATTAAAATAGCCGGTAATGATACGATTGCCGTAAATGGCAACCAGAAATGTAAAAACAACAATGACGGATCGGATTATTTGTTTCTTGTTCATTGGGCCAGGTTCAGTTAAAAAATTTATCATTCTGCCAGTTTGCAGGATTGTTTCTGATGTATGTTGAAATGCGTTGAAATTCCGCATTGTTTCGGATTATGCGATCGTGAAAACGCGATTGCCAGGCAAAATCCGGATGAATTAACCTGGCATTTTTCGTCACCCCGGTTTTAAATCCCCGAATGATAGACGCCAGGTTTTTGGATTGGGGGCCAAATTGGTTTTGGGGTGGGGATGGCGCAGAGACGCAATGCATTGCGTCTGTACGATGGGTATCATTGGTGTCGGTTTTTGTTGTAGAGACGCAATGCATTGCGTCTGTACGATGGGTATCATTGATGTCGGTTTTTGTTGTAGAGACGCAATGCATTGCGTCTCTACGTTGTGCCAAATCCAAACGTCCGGGACCATCCCGCCGTGGTTGTTTTTCCCGTTTCACATTATATTCATTTTCACCGATGATGATGATGGCGTGGAAATGGTTGGGCATGATCACATATTCACCCATTTGTAAATTCATATCGGGACGCATTTTGAATGTTTTTATCCATTCGGTTTGTGCAATCTGGCCGATGGGTGATAAGGAGACGCATAGCATTGCGTCTGTATCCATCTGCATTTCCCCAAACCAGGAAATGCGGTTTTGTGTGCAGATGGTTACAAAATATGCGGCATTCCGGCCATAATCCCAATTTTTTAACCGGGCGG
>CAYXIT010000153.1:0-6484 GCA_964465275.1 uncultured Bacteroidales bacterium
TTTTACAAAACCCCGTTTTTTTTATTGGTCCTGATTAGCTGTGGCCGAGTTCGTCCCATTCCGATTCATCAAAATCATCGGAATCTTCATCGGTTCGCCAGGGGAAATTATACAAGCCGGCTTCGAGCCGTTCGCGTTTTTGTTCTTCGGTCATATTTTCGTATTCTGCCTTGTCGGCAATCAGCTTCTGCCTTTTTTCTTCTTCAATGGCATTAAGTTCGGCCATGTATTTCTTTTCTATCTTATTTGTCAGAAAATTATTGGCTACCGATGGAAAAAGCTCCAGTAACAATTCTTCTTTTTCATTGGCTGCCAGTTTTACGCCTCCAAACTCATCCAGAGTAGGATTCTCCTGCTTTTTATAATCCTTAGGGTCATAAGCTACTTCCTTGGGAGAACCGGTAATTTTTTTTCGGAAATCAGGATCAACAGGTGTGGGAGTTTTTCCGTAAAGGCCTTTCACCAGGTTCACAAACTGATTGGATTTGCTTGTATACATAGGTTTCCCGGCATTCTCATCCTGCACGCAGTTTACGGCTTGTACACCTACAATCTGACTGGTGGGTGTAACAAGTGGCGGACAACCGGCAGAAAGGCGCACGCTTGGAATAATCTCAAGCACACGGGGCAGTAATTCTTCCAGTTTCAACTGCTTCAATTGTGCCAGCATATTGGTGTACATGCCGCCCGGAACTTCTGCCATACGTACATTTTCGTTGGGTGGAGGAAAATTAAAGTATCTTTCAATGGCCTGGGTGGTTTCAAGCAGCTCCCGCTCCTTTTTCTCTGTGGCCAGGTCAATGGCCTTATAAAAGAGGTCATCAATGACCACAGGAAGTTTGTCACTGGTAAGATCAAATTCCCGGGGGAATATTTTGTAGGAATCATATTCGGCTAATTCTTCACGTATCTTTTTCAATTCATGATTTATGGGAGCTATAACATCCACATTCACACCCGTTTCAATTCCCAGCTTATCGCAGAATATATGAATGATCTCGTAGGCAGGTGCAGCCGGACCCCCTGCAAAGTTCATGATGGAAGTATCAACAATATCAACTCCGTTTATAATAGCCGTAAGAGCCGAAGCCAGACCGTACCCAGGAGTTGAGTGGGTATGAAAATCGATTGGAATTTTTATTTCCTGCTTCATCATATTTATGATGATACCCGATTTCACGGGTGGGATCAAACCTGCCATATCCTTAATGGTTACCATATCGGCACCCATTTCTTCCAGTTCTTTGGCCTTGTTTACAAAATATTCAATGGTAAAGATCTTTTTGGGAAGGGGTTGTCCTTTTAAAAAGCCCATGAGTCTTTCCTTCTTCGAAAAGCGTGGATCTACCGTGTAGCAAACCGTACAATCGGCAATTCCACCGTTTTCCTTCACAAATTTAATGGTTGATCTGATGTTGTTGGCATCATTCAGCGCATCGAAAATACGCATGATATCAATACCCGACTGAACTGCATTTCTGTTGAAACCCTCAATTACAGAATCAGGATAAGGATTGTAACCAAAGAGGTTACGCCCGCGCGATAAGGCTGTGAGTTTTGAAGAATCGCCTATAACTGCTTTGATTTTTTCCAGTCTTTCCCATGGATCTTCATTCAGATAACGCATTACCGAGTCGGGCACTGCCCCACCCCATACTTCCATGGCATAGAAGCCGGCATTTTTAAAGAGTGGAAGAACCCGGTCAACCTGTTCCTGGGTCATACGGGTAGCAAAAAGTGATTGTTGACCATCACGTAAGGTAAGATCCCGGATTTTTATTTGTTGATTCATAAATTCTAATACTTATTTTTCTGCTTTTAAAATATTACAAAGATATAAGAATTGTAATATTGTTAAACAATTAACAAAATTTATTAATGCCACTAAACACTTGATTAACAACCGTTTTACAATCAACCCGATCAGAAGGGAAATTCTTCTTTATCATGATCCCTCGGGCCCTGATCATCACCGAGCGGAATGGCCTCCTGATGCACTGCATTGCTTTCCACATAAATGGCCTTATAGGGTTCTGTAGGACATGCAAATTCGCATGCACCGCAACCAATGCAAAGCTCGGGGTTTACTTCGGGTAGCAACAATCCATTGTAAGGTACCATGGTTACGGCTTTTGTAGGGCAATGTTCGGAGCATGCTCCGCAATCGGTTCGATCCACTGTTACTATGCAGCTTTCATACATAAACTTTGCTATTCCCAGCTGAGTTATATGTTTGGTATCACGGTCAAGCTCCGTAAGGGCGCCTGTGGGACATACTTCGGTACACCGGGTACAGTCAAAGTTACAGAAGCTTTTATGGTAATCAAGTTTGGGCTGCATAAAACCTTCCAGTCCATAATCAAAAAAAGAAGGTACTATCACGTTAGTGGGGCAGGCACCCACGCACAGATAACAGGCTATGCATTTACCGGTAAAATGATCATGACTTAAGGAACCGGGTGGAGTAACAGGCAGTTTTGATCCTGATGGAATCATGCCTGGCTTGCCGGGCTCAACCTGTGCCTTTGCCATTTTTTTCAGAAACGGAACAGTCATTAATCCTCCTGCCAGTGTAATCAGGAAAGATCTTTTTTCAGTGCGTATCTTATCCTCTTTATTGGATTTTACAACCTGTTTTTTACCAAAGTAAGCATTCTCATAATACAAACCGTTGTTAGCACAACTGTCAAAACAATTAAAGCAACTTACACACCTGCTCATATCAACGGTTTTGCTTTTACTGTCGAGACATTCGGCCTTGCATACTCTTTCACATTTTCCGCAAAATGTGCATGCCTCGTCTCTGAATGCCACCCGGTAAACTGAACGATTGGAAACCAACCCCAGCACAGAGCCCACCGGACATAGTGAATTGCAGAAAAGACGTCCGCGCCAGATACTCATGGTCATGATAACACCCAGAATGCCCACTGAAACAGCAACCACATCACGTGGTAATGATTGCCTTAAAAAGGGTGTAATAAAAAACATATCCATCCTTTCAAGTAAAGATGACAATCCGTTGATACCTCTAGTAAATACAGGCTGAAAAAGCGTTACACTTATTTTACCAAAATTTGAATAGGGATCTAAAAGGTTTATCAGGAACAAGCTGCCGAATAACCAGAATAAAAGTGTTGCAGCCAATAAAGAATACCGTAAAATGAATTTCCGGTTGGATGTGTATACAAATCTTCTTTTGCGTTTTGATTTGAACCTTTTCCCCGCGGCAATAAAAATATCCTGGAGGGTTCCCAGCGGACAAATGGAAGAACAATACACCCTGCCAAACAGAAATGTAAGCAATAATATCAGCAGAAACCCAAGGGATGATACCGCAAAAGCAATAGCAGTAAACCTTAACAGTGACGGAAAAAACTGTAAACGCAATAAAAACTCAGCTACCGGATCAACAAGCCGACCATGCACATTCATGAAAAAGAGTAACAAGAATCCAAATATCAGAAGAGATACAACAATCCTGATTTTTCTGAGATGAGGGTATAACATGAGTTTTGGTTTTGAAAGAATTGTTTTTTTTACAGTTTTAATGATTCACACCCGGGCTGGGAATTTTATGAAGCCGGATATTACATATACACTCTCTGTATATTAAGCTTTGTAAGGTCCAGACTACCGATATTCATTTTTTCGGCATTGGCAAGATGTCCAATATTGGCAGGCTCTTCCCCGAAGATCATGGCGCTTGCAGAATCAATGGCTACAATATCAGACGAAACCAGCAGACTGTTTTTCCTGACAAGATCGGCAGTTGATGTACCCCTGGGACCGTTCCTTGTCATCACCAGCATGGCATCTACAATATTAAGATCAGGCTTACGGTAAAGACAAAAGTCGGCAATGCACTGATTGAGGTCATTACGATGCCAGAAGCGGCGGTCCCAAACTATTCCCATCAGGTTTTTCATGGCAATGGTAAGCCGGGCCGAGCTATGGTGCTTAAGTACAGGTACATTAATAAAAACATCATTATCAAGGATCTGCTCGTGAACTTTGGCTTCCTTCAATCTTTGAGCACCTGGTATTGTTACATCGCGATAGTTTCGTTCAAAATTTCCCGGAACAATTCGAGCCCCTGCTTCCCGGGCAGCTTTTTCAATGCCGCTGTTCTCATAGCTGCGCTGCCAGTTGTCGCAGGTGTGGTCAAAAACGGTTACCCTGGAAGCACCGGCCTCCAGGCAATGCCTTACTACTGCACCAACCAGTTCAGGATTAGTATTTCCGGCACGATCAGGACTAACATCCCATCCAATATTGGGTTTTACTACAACAGTTTGACCGGTTTTTACCCACTGCGACATACCCCCCATTTCCTGCATGGCCCGTTCAAACATGGCCACAATATTGGAACCCCTTACGGCCACAAGATCATAGTTGCCTTTAATGATGTGGGGTTTTAATCCTGCCAGAGCGGGAGTAAACGACCCCAGGGCTGATGCACCCAGTCCGGCCGCTGCTCCATATAAAAAACTTTTTCTGATAAAATCTCTTCTTTCCATGGTTTTATATTTTGAATGAAAAAACCTGCAATACAAATTGATAACTTCACAAAATTAAGATTCCTGAAATAATTTTCTTATTTTTGGACACATATATTCATTGCCAAGGCCTTATTTATAATCAGTTTAAATATTAACCGGTAAAATATTATCTTATGCAAATTACATTAAACTCACCCGCAGCAAGACTGGGCGTAAAAAGTATAATACTTGATATAGCTGCCATTGCTTTTATTTACCTGGTGCCAACTATCTCACATCTTCTCAGTTTTCCACTTTATTATATTGAACCGATGCGTATCATGGTTATACTTGCTATGATTCACACGCACAGAAATAACGCTTATATTCTGGCATTAACCTTACCGCTGTTTTCTTTTGCTTTAGCAGCGCATCCCGTTCTGGTAAAATCAATGCTTATAGCCATTGAGTTGGTTGCCATGGTGGCAGTATTTCAAATGCTGCATAAAAGAATTCATGTGCTTGCAGCCATTTTTCTGAGTATCTGGATCAGTAAACTCTTTTACTATATCATGAAGTTTGCTGCCATATCAACCATAATGCCTGATGAGTCGATGATTGGAATTGCACTTCATATACAACTTATTGTATCAATCATAATGAGTTTGTATGTATTCATGGTGATGCGCAGATCAAGTACAAAGTGATTAAAACAGTTTCAGGCTTTTTATCAATCATGTCTGAATTACTTACATAATTTATGTTTTCAAACCAAACCCAGACCTATGAAAAAGTACCTGATGATTTTTGGCATTGCAGTATTTCTCGGATTAATCTTAAGCTCCTGCCAAAGTAAAAACACTCCTGAGTATGTTGCCGATAAGTTTTTGACCCATTTATCAAACGGTGAATTTGAAGAAGCCTCAGTATATGCAACTGAACAAACCGGACAAATGCTTTCGATGGCAGCTGCATTTGCAGATGATATGATGGAAGAACGCGGGAAGCATGAGAATCTTACCTGCGAAGTTGAAGGGGATAAAGCCATATGTACCTATACAATTGGTGATGAAATGGACACCATCGATCTGGTAAAACAAGATGGAAAATGGCTGGTACACCAGGATAAATAAATGCTTTCAATAGATCATTGTATCAAAAAAAGGGGTTTCCACCCCTTTTTTTGGCTAAACATTAATCCTTGAATAATGAATGTAATTATTACCGGTGCTTCCCGTGGCATAGGTCTGGAACTCACCCGAAAATTTCTTGCCGGGGGAAATCGTATTATTACATTGTCGCGAAACACCGAACCTCTGGAAAAACTTAACGCCGGAAATGCTCTCAGGTACATTTCCTTTGATCTGCTGCAAGCTGAAAAAAATGCTGAATTGATTGCTCTCGTTGAAGAGCATTTCAGCCAGAAAGTGGATATAGTAATAAATAATGCAGGTTCATTGATAAGAAAGCCGTTTTCACAATATCTGCCTGAGGATTTCGATCATATGTTCTCAGTAAATGTAAAAGCGGTATTTCTTTTAATCCAAAGCCTGCTACCCTATTTTAATTCACCTTCACACATTGTAAATATAACCAGTATGGGTGGATTCCAGGGCAGTGAAAAATTTCCTGAACTTGCACTTTATGCCGCCAGCAAGGGAGCCTTGTCAACCTTATCAGAGTGCCTTGCCGTTGAGTTAAAACCACAAAACATTTCAGTAAATGCCCTGGCAATTGGTGCTGTGGATACTATAATGCTCAAAGAAGCTTTCCCGGGTTATAAGGCCAGTGTTTCTGCAGCAGATATGGCTGAGTATATCAAAGATTTTGCAATAAATGGCCATAAGGTTTACAACGGAAAAATCTTACCTGTATCTCTTTCCACTCCCTGATGAGTATGATCATCTTTTCACTAATCACAAATCACTATTCATTAATCACTATTCATTAATCACTAATCACTAATCACTAATAACTAATCACTAATCACTTCAATTTCAAAC
>CAYXIT010000154.1:0-6443 GCA_964465275.1 uncultured Bacteroidales bacterium
TAGCTAAAATTATTGCAATGGCTATAAACGGTGTTAATGTTATTCCCGTTATTTTTATCATTCCAGCAATCAATCTTATTACTATAACATGTGCGGTGTTGATGATAAAAAATATAATCCGGGATTAAACCCTTTCTGAATATCTGACCTGTTTATATTATATTTGATAAAACAGCAGTATATTTGCAGCTTATTTCGGTTTGGAAATTTAAGCACCATGAACATTTTAATTGCCGGCGACGGCGAAATAATTACACATCTTGCCAGGTTACTCTACGATGAGAACCATGATATAACACTATTTTGCCCTATTGAACTTTCCGGTTCCATTAGTCAGAATATGGATGTTATGATTCATTCAGGTGATCCTACTTCCTTAGATGATCTTAAGAATGCGAACATCAAAAAAACTGATCTTTTCATTACCACATATATTGATGGACGCACCAACCTGCTGGCAGGTATACTCGGAAAAAACCTCGGAGCCAAACGATGCATTGCCAAGGTCAATGAAACAGAATACTCCATTGGCGAAAGCCGTGAGATGTATAAAAATCTGGGTGTAGACTTTGTAGTATGTCCCGAAAAAATTGCAGCAAAAGAGATTACCAATCTTATTACCAATACTGCTGCCACTGAAATCTTCGACTTCACGAACAAACAGCTTTCCTTGATGCTAATACGTTTGGAAAGTGAAGCGCAGGTTATTGGAAAAAGTTTAAACCAGATTGCAGAAGAAAATAACCATTTGGATTTTCGTGCCGTTGCCATTCACCGTGGTCCTGATACTATTATCCCCAGGGGTGAAGATGTTTTCGAGAAAAACGATCTTGCTTATGTGGTAACAAAACCAAACGGAATAGAATACCTCTTAAAGCTTGGTGGCAAAAAGAGTTTTTCCATCAATAATATTATGATCGTGGGGGGAGGTACCGTTGGCACCCTTACAGCTAAAAATCTTGAGAAAAATTACAAAGTCAAACTTTTCGAAATCAATACAGAAACATCATCACGTTTGGCCGACGAGCTGCGCAATACCATGATCATCAATGGCGATGCCCATGATGTTGCCTTGCTGGAGAGAGAAAATATCCAGTCGATGGATGCAGTAATTTCTGTTACAAATAACTCAGAAACCAATATTCTTACCTGCTTACTTGCCAAAAGATATGGAGTAAGGAAAACCATAGCACTGGTTGAGAATATCAATTTTATTGAGATTTCACAGAACATCGGCATTGATACAATCATCAATAAAAAACTCGCCACAGCAAGTTACATCATAAGGTTTACTATGAAAGCCGAGGTACTTTCAACCAAATGTCTGAACGGTATTGATGCAGAAATATTCGAATTCCTGGCAAAAGCCGGTTCACCCATTACCCGAAAACCCATTAACAGGTTAAAGTTTCCACAGGCAGCTATCATTGGAGGCGTTATAAGAGATAACCAGGGAATAATAGCCACCGGCGACCTGCAGATACAGGCCGGCGATCATGTAGTGGTATTTACCCTGCCTGAGGCATTTGACGCTGTTGACAGGATGTTCAGGAGCTAATTAACAATCAAACTGATTATGTCGCAACGTCCGGATATTAACTTTAAACTGATCATAAAGTTTCTTGGAATTCTGCTCATGATCCTTTCCGGATTTATGTTGCTGAGTTCGTTGTGGGATTTTTTACACGATGAAAAAACTACAAAAGCTATTATTATTAGTGGGATAATAACTTTTGGGACCGGCCTTTCATTTTACCAGCTAACCCGGAAAAACGATCATAAAAACATCGGGAAAAAAGAGGGTTATATTATTGTTACACTCACCTGGTTAAGTATTTCATTATTCGGATCCTTGCCTTTTTATCTGTCAGGGCATATTCCATCTTTTACTGATGCCTTCTTCGAAACCATTTCCGGGTTTACAACCACAGGAGCTACCATCCTGGAAGATATTGAAGCAATGCCCGAAAGTCTTCTGTTTTGGCGCAGTACAACACATTGGCTTGGAGGTATGGGTATTATTGTACTTACATTAGCAATATTACCCATTCTGGGCGTAGGAGGTATGCAGCTTTTTGTAGCCGAAGCCCCCGGAACCACACCCAGCCGACTCCACCCAAGAATTACCGAAACAGCAAAAAGATTATGGTTTATATACGTAATCTTTACTTCTGTATTAACCATATTACTGATGATGGGAGAAATGAATTTTTTTCATGCTATAAACCATGCTTTCAGTACAATGGCTACAGGAGGATTTTCTACCCGTAATGAAAGTATAGCTGCTTACGGACCATATACACATTATGTGATCATTTTATTTATGATCATTGCAGGTACGAATTTCAGCCTGCATTATTTTGCTTTGAAGGGGCAACTTTCCAAACTACTTAATAATGATGAGTTTCGGTTTTATATCTATACGATTTTCGGATTTACAATATTTTTTACCGTTAGTGTTTATTTTATTCATGATACCGGATTCGAGAAAGCTTTTCGTGACAGTTTCTTTCAACTTGTTTCTATTATTACAACAACAGGTTTTATTACAACTGACTATCTCGAATGGAAGGGCTTTCTCTGGTTCATCATTTTCCTGTTGATGTTTACAGGAGGTTGCATTGGCAGTACCGGAGGTGGTATAAAAATGATAAGACATTTGCTTCTGTTAAGGAATACAACACAGGAATTGAAGAGATTGATTCATCCTGCCGCAGTATTCCCGGTAAGATTTGAAGGAAAGACCATTCCTGCTGAAATTATCTATAATTTCCTGGCCTTTTTCCTGCTCTATATTGCTATTTTTATGATAGGTGGTGCCATTATGTCAATTCTCGGACTTGATTTTCAAACCGCACTCGGATCAACTGCTGCCACCCTGGGTAACATAGGCCCCGGAATCGGAAATGTAGGGCCGGTTTATAATTATGCACACATCCCCGACACAGGAAAATGGTTCCTTGCATTTTTTATGCTGCTTGGTCGCCTGGAATTATTTACTGTTCTTCTTTTGCTAACTCCCGCTTTCTGGAAAAAATAGTTAAGTTTGTAAACTATTAACTCTCAGGCTATCCATGTTAAGCATCTGTATTCCCGTTTATAATTTTGATGTCAGGAAACTTGTCCATGACCTGCACCGGCAGGCAAATGAAAGTCTGCCCGATTTTGAGATCTTATTGGTCGATGATCATTCCGATGAATCATACCGCCGGCAAAACAATGAGCTTAGGTTGCCTGAAAAAGTAAATTATACAGAGCTCAAAGAAAACATCGGCCGCAGTAAAATCAGGAATTTACTTGCTGAGAAAGCACAATTTAATCACATCCTTTTTCTGGACTGCGACGTGGAAATCATTCGCGGTGATTTTCTCTCCGGCTATTACCGACAGACAGAACAAGGCGAAAAGGTGATTTGTGGCGGACATGTGTACCGGGAGTCCCCCCCTGAACCACAAAAATACCTCCACTGGTATTATGGAACAAAGCGTGAAATTAAAACCGCAGGAGAACGACAAAAAGCCCCCAATGATTCCTTTATGACCGCCAATTTTCTGATCTCCAAAGAGCTTTTCGGAAAAATCCGTTTTGATGAGCGGATATCAGGCTACGGACACGAAGACACATTGCTGGGTTACGAACTGGACAAGCTCGGTATAAAAACAAAGCATATAGATAATCCTGTTTTGCACGCCGGGCTGGATACGGCTGCGCAGTTTCTGGAAAAAACCCGGGAATCCATGCGCAATCTTTTAAAACTCTATCAATTCCGAGGATTTGATAAAAAAATCATCCATAAAATAAAAGCACTGAGGGCATTTCATACAGCAGTAAAACTGGGTATGCATATCATCATTGCAAAACTTTTCTCAGCTTTCCTCCAGAAAATGGAAAATAACCTGATAGGCCCGCGACCCCTGATTCTTATATTAGACCTTTATAAGCTGGGGGTTTTGTGCCAGATAAAATCCAAAATGAAAAAGGAATAACATTTTTTCACACACCATTACACTTGCATTGTTACCGCGAACCACCCAAGGCTGGTGTGCAGACTCTTTCGGGCTGTTTGGAATATTTTATTCATTTGACCCATTCCCATCCCTTCCCGACGAGCAGGGAAGGGCGGCACGGGCTGCATAATTTGATTCTTATTGTTTTAATCTTGCTCTATTTGGAATGTCCCCATTTCTTGTGCTCTTATATGTTTGATTCCGACTGCATTGAAGGATGTTAACATTTGTAAAATCATGCAGAATGTATGATTCAGGCGCTGCATGTAGCGCAGGTTAATGGAACTACATGGGTGTTGCAGTGTCAAGCAGCGTTGTTTGATATATGAGGTAAATTTACTAATCTGCGTATCATAAAACCGTGCACCGTAATTCCCGCATTGCGCGGGACAGGCTCCCCAATTTGCGCCAAAAAAAATCGTGTCCCTCACCGACCGTTCCTGCTCCAGAACAGGGTGCTCAAAAAAGGAATAACGCCCAAAAACAGAGCTTTTTTCATTTCATTGAACCTTTTACCTGGTTGATATTTTTTCAGATTTTAGTCAGAAGTAATAAAAGACAATCTGATTCTATTTTATCCTTTATTTGCGTAACTTTGTAATACAACAGACAATTTAATGCAAGTTGATTGGTTCGATAATCAGGGACAAATCCCAAAAATAGATTATATGTAATGAAAACACAATATGTAACCGACGACCACGGGAAAAAACTGGCCGTTATTCTTCCCATAAGTGAGTACAACAAAATGGTGGATGATTTGGAAGAGTTGGAAGATATAAAGCTATATGACAAAGCCAAGAAAGGGAAACAGGAGTTTGTAGACGCTGACCAGGCGTTTAAAGAAATTGAAGAAGCCCGCAGGAAAAATGAAGACCTATAAAGTCCGCTTAGAGCGTAAAGCACAGAAAAACCTGACAAAGGTTCCGGAACCCTACTATTCTAATATTAAAACCGCCATACTGGATTTAGGCAAAAACCCACGACCACCGGGCTTTATAAAACTCAAAGGCCGGGATGCTTTTCGTATTCGGGTAGCTGATTATCGTATAATCTATGAAATCCAAGATGCTATACTATTAGTGGATGTGGTTGATTTGGGGCATAGAAAAGATATTTATAAATAGCAAAGCACCATAAATGGAAAAGGAAGAAAAAAACCACATTCTTTACACCATTGACGGACTTATCAGGTCAGTGAAGCTGATGAATATTGCAGCGTTGTAGAACAACATTGAACACATAGAAAGTGACAATGTTTTAAATCTATTGCTTAAGACATTAATCAAAAAGGCTTTTATAAGCCAACAAAAGGCTATCAATCTCATGGTCTGAAAGAGAGCATCTATGATTAGTATACCATTCTTCCCACTTTTTTTTGTCTTGTAAATATAAACTTTGATTTTTATACAAGGGATATTCAATGTCTTCAATTTGACTTTCATGCCCGGTTACGACTTTCAAAAAATACATTGCATTAAGTTTATCATCGATAAAGACATCCTGCCCATTCTCAGATACATCAATGACATCAAGACTATATCTGAATTTTAAATCAAAAAAGTGATTTTTAACGCAATTGCTTTCATTGCAAGAGCATATAAAGAATAGAGCAAACAATGTGCTGACAAAAACTTTCATATCGAATTATTTATATTATCGAATTACACCAGTTGGTCTTCTTTGCTCAACGGCCATACGTCTTGAATTGATACTATACACAACAGTAGTAATGGTCCCGTCTTTTTCCCTAAAATACTGTCTAACAGCCTTATTGCCCCGAGTAAATCCTTCTCTATTGGTTAATCTTATATTTCCGTTAACTGCATTCTCCGCACCAATTGCTCTTGCATGACTTGAGCGATATCCTTGGTCTCCTGTATAGCCAGCTCTCCCTTTTTCATACTGTTCTCGTACTTCATGAATTAACTTCCCTTGCTGAGTAGCTCCGACAGGTTTACTCATATCTACACTATTTCCACCAATATTAAATGCTGAAATATCTGCCATGTCAACTTCCCCTGTTCTGTAATTACCAACATTCACATCGGATTTATCCCAGACTAAGCTCACTTTAGCAACACCGTCCCCTGATGTAATGTCAACCATTTCATTATAAAAAGCTAAACCTTCATCACTCAGTTGCCCTACATCACCACCGCCTTCAGTTGCAGTAACAAATAGATAATAATTACCTTCACCTTCAGCAGCTTGAGCAACCACTCTAAACTGGCCTTCAAAACCTGCATTTACTATATCCCTAAAGGCATTCCATGCTTGGTTGGAAGCAATGGAAACATGTAAACTATCTCCGTTTATGTCAATATAGTATATCGGATTATTTCCACCGTATTGATAAGGTGTCATGTGATAGTACATTTCAGCAAACCTGTCTTGCGCATGAAACCTACCAATCTGCGTATCATAAAACCGTAC
>CAYXIT010000155.1:0-2889 GCA_964465275.1 uncultured Bacteroidales bacterium
TTTTGAATGTAAGATCATGCGATACCACTCGCTCAAAATATCTGATAACCGCCCTGGAAATACCAAAAAACCTTACCGCAGCGGTAACCATAAACAGGTCAACAATCATAGGCCGCTGGGCTGCACGGGAAATCAGATAACCAGATGTACTCATAAGACCTATGCCGGCCAGAATAGTACCTGCAGCCAATAGCAAAGCCAGTATAAATTGCCACTTGTGGTTACTGATATATGATAAAAGTTTGTTTATCATTTGATTTCGTTTATCATGCCAGTTGTTTTGAGAAACTCTGAGTAAATACCTTTCTTCATTAAAAGCTCATTGTGTTTGCCGCTCTCTGCAATACTACCATTGCTGAATACCAGAATGTTATCAGCCTTGCGAACTGTGTTAAGTCTGTGTGCAATGACCAGGGTACTCCGGTTTTCAATGATACGGTTCATAGCATCTGAAATGAGTTGTTCACTCTCGGGATCCAGGTTTGATGTGGGCTCATCAAGTATAAGGAGGGGTGCATCTTTCAGAAAAGCTCTTGCAATGGCAAGTCTTTGTTTTTCACCTCCACTCAGGTTCACAGCATTTTCACCAAGCCGGGTTTGATAACCATTGGGCATGTTTTCAATAAAATGATGCGCTCCGGCTTCTTTGGCAGCATGTATTACCTGTTCTGTTTTAGCTTGGGAGTTGGCCATCAAGAGATTTTGCATTATTGTACCCTGAAAAAAATGCGGATGTTGATGTACATATGCAAGACTTTTGCGCCAGTCTTCCGGATCAAGCTGATCCAAAGGAATATGATTGATAAGTATTTGTCCGTTTTTTGCCCGGTGATAACCCAGCAATAAATGAGCAAAGGTGGTTTTGCCTGCACCTGTAGGACCTACAATTGCAGTAAATGTTCCCGGTTGAATTATGCAATTTATATTGTGAATGGACGGGAATGCATTTCCGGGGTAAGCAAAAGAAACGTTTTTAAATTCAATAAAAGGGGGGGCATAATGACTTTTAAATGCTTTTTCCTGATTTTCAGATTCTGTTTGGATATCCAGAATTTTGAAAATACTGCTGGCTGATGCAGCTCCTTCCATACCGGCGTGGTGGTGACTCCCCAGTGTACGAAAGGGAAGATAAAATTCCGGGGCCAGCAATAAAATAAATAAACCCGGCTGATAAGTAAGTAAACCCTCTATCAATCTTATACCAACCTGTACGGCCACCAGGGCAATGCTTATGCTTGCAGCCAGTTCGAGTACCATGCCTGAAAGAAATGCCACCTTAAGTACATTCATGGTTATCATCCGGAAATCATTACTTTTTCTGTCCACATTTTTCGTTTCTCTGCGGCTCATACCGAAAACTTTCAGCGTTTTTAGTCCTTGTAATACGTCCAGAAAATGAGACGACAGGTTTGAAAGTTGCTTCCATTGATTTTGTGTAAGTTTTTTTGCATAGGTACCAATAAGCCACATGAAAAATAAAATCAGTGGTGCAGTAAATAAAAGTATCAATCCGCTTATCCAGTCCAAAGTAATAGTGAAAACTATTATCACTAACGGTAAAATTATTATATGGATTACAGAAGGAATGTAGCGGGTGAAATAGTCATCAAGTTTTTCTGCACCATCTGTAACGGAAGCCACCAGGTTACCGGTTTTGCCTGTGCGGGTGAATGAAGGGCCCAGTGAAAGCATCTTACTGAAAAGTTTTCTTTTCAGTGAAGATTTAATTTTCACAGAATTTTTTTGAGCAAATCGTTCCCGTATCCATATCAGTATACTTCTTATGATAATGGTTGTGGGCAGGTAATAGAATAAATCGGTATGAATAATCTCACCGGAAATAAAAACTTCAGCAATGATCCGGCTAAGTAAAAACATTTGAAGGATTACATTACCTGCAATTAAAAAACTGATTATGGTTAATCCTGTAAAAAAACCATGCACATTTTTCGCAAGGTTAAAGAGTCTGCGATGGATGTGCATGGTTTTGGAAGTATTTTCTGAATCCTTTTTAATCACAAAGGTTTTGGATAAACAACAATTAATGATTATGCATTAATCTCTGGGTATGGCATCGCGGCTCACTCTTTTGCTGAAAATATAATAGCTCCATCCCTGGTATGCCAGAACAACAGGTACAAAAAGCAAGGCAACAATTGACATGATCTTCAGGGTCAGGTCGCTGCTTGAAGCATTATAAACTGTAAGACTGTATGCAGACTCAATAGATGAAGGCATTACATTAGGGAACAATCCGTAAAAAATAACAGAAGTCCCCAGGAGTATGGTTAATGCCATAGATGCAAAAGCATATCCCTGCAATTTCATGCGCAAAAAGATGTAGCACGCTATAAAACTGAGAATAGCAAGCGTGGGTAAGCTGCCAGGTATCAGTCCTAGTCCTTCAAAGAGAACGGTGTTCCAATATCCTAAAACAGCAAAAGCTGCAGTAAGGATGCCGATGGGTATCCAAAGCATTTTCGCAAACTTTTCTGCTCTTTCCTTCAGGTCATCAGTTGTACGTAGGGTAAGAAAAATTGCGCCATGCAAAACAAAAAGCAAAACTACTACCAATCCGCCCAACAGAGCATATGGGTTAAGAATGTCCAGAAGGTTACCTGTAAAGTTTTTGTCTGCCCCAATGGGTAATCCCTGTACAATATTGGTAAATGCAACACCCCATAGGAATGCGGGAACCAAACTACCCCAGAAGATAAAGTTGTCAAAAGTTTTTTTCCATTTTTTCCCATCCATTTTTGCTCTGAACTCAAAACCGATGGCACGTAAAATCAAGGCCAGGAGCATTAAGAAAAGGGGAAGATAAAACCCGCTGAACAGCGTGGCATACCATTCTGGGAACGCGGCGAAAGTGGCTCCGCCGGCGGTTAA
>CAYXIT010000155.1:2899-6439 GCA_964465275.1 uncultured Bacteroidales bacterium
CATACCAATGTGGGAATGCTGCAAACATAGCACCACCAGCAGTGATGAGCCAAACTTCGTTAGCATCCCAGAAGGGACCAATAGTGTTGATTACCACCCTTCTGTCCGTTTCATCTTTGCTGATGAAGGGCAATAAAATACCCACCCCAAAGTCAAAACCTTCCAGAATAAAATAACCAATAAAAAGGATAGCTATTAAAATGAACCATATTAATTGAAAATCCATATGTGTAAATTTTTATGTTTAAAATATCACTTAATAGGCATGCGATCCATCATCATCACCGGTGGCAACGCCCTTTTTGGCAAATTTATAAACCAAATATACTGCCAGTGCTGCCAAAACACCATATACCAGAGTAAACAGAATAGTCGTCAGAAGTAATTCCAGGTTTCCTACGTTGGTTGATACCCCATCGCGGGTAAGCATTAATCCATGCACAACCCAGGGCTGACGTCCCATTTCTGTTACTATCCATCCCAGTGAATTGGCAACAAGGGGGAGAAACATGACAACCATCGCAATTCTTAAATACTTGTAACTCACTTCTAACTTATCTCTCCACCATTGTATAATACCAATGATGGCCATGAGAATAAATACCATTCCCAGACCAACCATCAGTCTGAAACTCCAGTAAACAATAGCCACAGGAGGAAGATAGTCGCCTGGTCCATATGTTTGTTCATATTCTTCCTGAAGGTCATTCATCCCTTTAACCTCGCTGGTAAGATTGTTATACGACAAAACAGAAAGCATATAAGGAAGTTTCAATTCCCTTTCCGAAGTTCTGTTTTTTTGATCTATGATAGCAAATACAGAAAAACTAGCAGGTTCTTCGGTTTCCCATAAAGCTTCCATTGCAGCCATTTTCATTGGTTGCGTTTCAACGGTATGCTGTGCCTGTCGATGCCCGGTAGTCGCTACTAAAATTGATGATACAGCGGTAAATACCAAGGCAATTTTTGCAGATTTGGCAAATATTTCTACCTGATTTTTCCTGACCATATGCCAGGCGCTGATGCCCAACATGAATAAACCTCCTGTTACAAATGCAGCTATGATTGTGTGCTGTGCCATTACAAGCATTTGTTCATTGAGCATCACAGCAATAAAATCGCTTAGTTCTGCGCGTCCGTTAACAAGGTTGTATCCAACAGGAACCTGCATCCATGCATTGGCAATGATGATCCAAAGGGCCGACAAATTGGACCCAAGTGCCACCAGCCAGATACTTAAAAGATGAATACCTTTGGGTAGTTTATTCCAACCAAATAGCCACACCGCAATAAATGTGGATTCGAGGAAAAAGGCAAGCAACGCTTCTATAGCCAGTGGAATACCGAATATGTCGCCTACAAAACGCGAATATTCTGCCCATGCCATCCCAAATTGAAATTCAAGTACTATACCCGTTACTACACCCAAAGCAAAGATGATGATAAAGAGTTTACCGAAGAAACGGGTAAGTTTCTTATACTCATCGCTGTTGGTTTTGTAATAAAAGGTGTGTAAAATAGCTACCAAAACAGATAGACCCATTGTTAACGGGCTGAAGAAGAAGTGATAAACAGTTGTGATTCCAAACTGCCACCTTGCAATCTCTAATACTTCCATAGGCTAATTGGTTTAAAATATTGATATTGATTAATATGTATTTATATGTAAAGTATTATAAAACAAAGCATTCCAATCATTATTGAACAAGACTTACGGGTGATTTTGTTTTAAAACAAAAAGCCTTGAAACTTACCACAGGCTCCAAAATTATAACAAATAAAAATTTAAGCAACAAAATACCTGAATTTTTTTCAGATTGATTTTTGTAAAGAAGAAGTTCACTGTGGATAGGTTTTGACATTTACTTTTTATTGATATTCACTGAATCGGATTATTTGAAATAAGCTTTAGTTTTTTTTGTTTTAATTGAAAAAGTGTTTTTCTGTAACTAAAAAATAATTACCTTTGCAACCCGCAAATAAAAATTACGTTCTGTTATTATAACGCCAATGGTTGCGGCATGCAGAGAAAAAATAAAAATAATTGCTTGTTCATAGAAAATTATTTTTTACCTTTGCAGTCCCAAAATGAAAAAATACTCATTTATAATCAAATGAGATTTCAATAGAAGAATTAAAGTTCTTTGATAAGATTTTGATAAAGACAATACAAGCGAGCGAGTACCCGGTTAATATACTTTAAAGAGTAGATTGATCGAACAACAAGATTGAGTTGGGCATTGATGCCTGACAAAGATTTTGAGCCAGGTAACCCGAAGAAATATAACAGTATTAAACTTTTCACAACGGAGAGTTTGATCCTGGCTCAGGATGAACGCTAGCGGCAGGCTTAATACATGCAAGTCGAACGGTAACAGGCGGTAGCAATACTGCGCTGACGAGTGGCGCACGGGTGCGTAACACGTATGCAACTTACCCTTTACCGGGGCATAACCTGTTGAAAGACGGGCTAATTCCCCATGGTATTATAGGAAGGCATCTTTTTATAATTAAAGATTTATCAGTAAAGGATGGGCATGCGCCCCATTAGTTAGTTGGTAAGGTAACGGCTTACCAAGACCGTGATGGGTAGGGGTTCTGAGAGGATTGGCCCCCACACTGGTACTGAGACACGGACCAGACTCCTACGGGAGGCAGCAGTAAGGAATATTGGGCAATGGCCGAGAGGCTGACCCAGCCATGCCGCGTGCAGGAAGACGGCCTTATGGGTTGTAAACTGCTTTTCTAAGGGAATAACCTACTCTACGTGTAGAGTACTGCAAGTACCCTAGGAATAAGCATCGGCTAACTCCGTGCCAGCAGCCGCGGTAATACGGAGGATGCAAGCGTTATCCGGAATCATTGGGTTTAAAGGGTGCGTAGGCGGGCTAGTAAGTCAGTGGTGAAATCTCCGGGCTCAACCTGGAGTCTGCCATTGATACTGCTAGTCTAGAGTTTAGATGATGTTGGCGGAATGTGTCATGTAGCGGTGAAATGCATAGATATGACACAGAACACCGATAGCGAAGGCAGCTGACAAAACTATTACTGACGCTGATGCACGAAAGCGTGGGGATCAAACAGGATTAGATACCCTGGTAGTCCACGCCGTAAACGATGATCACTAGCTGTAGGCGATACACTGTCTGTGGCTAAGCGAAAGCGATAAGTGATCCACCTGGGGAGTACGTCCGCAAGGATGAAACTCAAAGGAATTGACGGGGGCCCGCACAAGCGGAGGAGCATGTGGTTTAATTCGATGATACGCGAGGAACCTTACCTGGGCTTGAACGTATGGTGCATGTGGGTGAAAGCTCACTTTCTAGCAATAGACTTCATACGAGGTGCTGCATGGTTGTCGTCAGCTCGTGCCGTGAGGTGTTAGGTTAAGTCCTGCAACGAGCGCAACCCCTATTTTTAGTTGCCATCAGGTTAAGCTGGGCACTCTAGAGAGACTGCCTGCGCAAGCAGAGAGGAAGGTGGGGATGACGTCAAATCAGCACGGCCCTTACGTCCAGGGCTACACACGTGCTACAATGG
>CAYXIT010000156.1:0-391 GCA_964465275.1 uncultured Bacteroidales bacterium
ATAGGTCAACCCACTGGAAAAATTATATCCTCTTCTGTTATTCAGCCCATCTGTTTCCATATCAAGTATAAATCCCTGTCGCTCCGAAATTTCATTAAAATCATCCTGAAATTCTGAATCTGTAATGGAGATATTGGAATTGAAGGCTAGTTTATCAGTATTGTAATTGAAAGTTGTTCCCAGGTTACCACGTCCATGATTCCCCAGGGAATAGCTTGAAACCAGGTTACCGTTAAAACCCGTATTCATGTTTTTCTTCATTACTATGTTAATGATACCGGCAGTACCTTCAGCATCATACTTTGCTGACGGGTTGCTAATGATTTCAATGGATTCAATATTGTCGCTGCGCATCCCCTCAAGCATATTGGCGAGGTCGGTACCTGAAAGG
>CAYXIT010000156.1:401-4143 GCA_964465275.1 uncultured Bacteroidales bacterium
TCGTGGTACAACGCACGCGCGATACAGATGCGCTGGATTTGACCGCCCGAGAGTCCGGCGCCGCGTTCGCCGGGCGTTCCTCGCGCCGCGGCCCGCCGGACATGCCCAGCAGTTCAAGCCCGTTGCTACCGGAAGCATTGGCACTGGCCGATACATTGTACACTATTTTATCGGGATGAATTTCTACCAGGGCTTTGTCGGCGGTAACCACTACTTCCCCAAGCTGATTTATTGCCGGGGAAAGATAGATGGGGTCAAGTTCTATCTTCTGGCCCGGTTCAACATTTATAAGGTTTGAGATGTAGGTTTGGAATTCAATATTCCGGATCTGCACAAAATATTTTCCGGGTGAAATATTCTCTAGTATGTATGAACCATCCTCCTGGCTGAATGCACCTTTTACAAGCACCGAATCTTTGTTGAGCAACACTACGGTTGAATACATGGCCGGTTCATTTAAAGGATTATAGACATATCCGCTTATTTGAGACTGGCTGGGCTGGGCGATCAGCATAGTGCTTAAGAATGGAAAAATAATCAGAAGAATAGTTGTATATTTTAAGGTATTCATTGTTTACAGGATTTGATTAGCTGTTTTTATGTAGCTGTTTTTTTTATTCATATAGATATTTAAATGCCGATACTATAACCTCTGTCTTTCTTCCGTGGCCCCTGTTTGCCTGCTTCTTGCAGCTTTTACTTTGTCGCTTCCAAAAGTATTGGACCATGTGAGCATGAATACCCTTTCAGTAAACTGAAATGACAGGTCAACCATAAGATTATTATCGGGCTGGCGGGTAGTTCCGTACCAATTGCCGGTTTGCAATAGATTGGAAGCATTAAAACGAAGTTTACCCCATGTGTTGCCCAGATCTTTCTGCACTCCCAGATGAATGTCACCGGTTGCATTCCAATTTATAACTCCCCATATTGCTGGTGAGTTGTAATTACCCGTCAATTCCAGAATAAAGCCTTCTGGTAATTTAAACGTGCTGGAACTATTGAATCCGTAGCTAATGCCTCGTGACCGGATATTGTTTTCTTCAAGGGTAAGACTGGTAACTGTATTATTGGCAAAAACGTTATTAATTACTTCCCACCAGGATGTTATTTTAAGCGGCATATACAGGTTTAGATTGAGCACCTTTGAATAATTCATATTCTTTATGGTGTTTACCTGACGGTTCCTTTCCGGATCAATAACAGGTACCCAACTCATTGAACCTTCTTCTGAACTATAAGAAACCGCAACTCTCCAGGATCTGAATCCATAGTCAAGTCTTACAGCATCTGATATTGCTGGTTGCAATGCAGAATTACCAGTAAGCACTGTAGACGGATCCGTGAAAATATAGAATGGAGCGAGTTGCGATATTTGCGGCCTGGTTATGCGTCTTGCATAGGAGAAATTAATATTTTGCGAATCGGATATCCGGCGTGTAATAAACAAACTTGGAAACCATGAACCATAATGCCTGTCGACAATATCGGGCTGAACAACAGAACCCAGGTTGGAGTTTGTATACTCGTAACGAAGGCCACCCTTGATATCAGTTTTAGTATCGGGACTGAACGAAATGGATACATATGATCCCAGGATATCCTCATCGAGATATGAATTGGAAGAATAATCCGGCAACTCTATCCAACTTGCACCAGACGGCATACTATCAACCCTGAAATCATTATCAAACCCCATCAACGTGTATTTAGCTCCTGTTTCAAGTATTATTTTGTCGCTGGCTTTAAAAGTATAATCCAGAGTTACAACACCAATATTTATTGGGGTTTTCTTACCTATTCTCAAATTGTACTGAGGTATAAATTCTCCTGAATTATCAGCTTGATTTATGGCGTAATTGCTTGGGTTATTCATTTCATAACGAATAAAATCGGCATCCATATTGATGGTATGATTTTCTTTAAACTTATGGTTAAGGTTGATATTCCCTGAAGCTGATCTGTTGTGATTCTTTTCCGAATTGGGCATACTAAGGCTGGAATCCATAAACCCATTTTTGCTGAAGGTTGTTGTATTTAGTGCTTCCATATACCAGTTGCGGTCAAAAAAGCTACCAAGCACCCCGATTACAGTTTTCTCCGATAGTTGTAAATCCAACCCTATTCTGGCGTTTTGAACCCTAGTAGGTGTATGAAACCTGTTACTACGTGTTTCGGTTTCTATAAAATCCTGGCTCTGGTTTACTCCCCTGTAATTGGTAAATACCTGTGGAAGCAAATCGTAATTGTGATCATATCCACCAAAAAGATTTACCTTGCCCTTTCGGTAATTAAAATTGATACCACCTCCATACTTGTATTCAGAGCCCCTTCCGCCGTTTAATGACCAGGTTCCGTTAAATCCATCGGCAAGGTTGCTTTTCAACACAATATTGAGAATACCTGCATTACCTTCAGCTTCAAAGTTTGCAGGTGGTGTATGTATCAGTTCAATCCGTTCAATATTAGCTACGTTCATTCCTTCCAGCATCTGAACAACCGCATCTTGTGACATCCTTGATATTTTTCCGTTTATCATAACTACCACTCCCTCTTTGCCAAACATCGATATGGTTTTGGAAAACCGGTTAATAATAATCCCGGGCGATCGTTCCAGCACTTCAAGTGCATTCCCACCAACATTGGTAACATTGGCAAGATTCAGCACCATTCTGTCAACCCTGGTTTCCACAAAGGATCTGTCGGCACTTATGACTACCTCCTGCAATTCATTTGTGCCATATTCGAGATTGATGGTGTCCAGTAGCATCTTCTCATCTTTACTTAGCAGCAAAGTGTCAGAAATCCAGTGCTTAAATTCTATATTACGGATAAAGACAAAATATTTTCCCGGTGCTATTTTTTCAATTACAAACGACCCGTCCTGCTGGCTGAATGCACCCTTTACGAGTACAGAATCTTCATTGAGCAGTATTACTGTAGAGTACATCGCGGGTTGCTTATCAGGGTTGAAAATAAACCCGCTTATTTGGGCATTATCTGTCTGGGCTGCAGAATATTGACTGAAGCACAAAAAGACGAGGCTTAAATGAAATATAATTATATTGCGCTTCATTTTATTTTAATTATTTGACTTAAGATGGGATGGATTAAAAAAGCCGGTTAATCTTGTTTCCTGAAAATCATATACCAGTTGATATAGTGGATTTTTGATTCGGGCGTTTGCAATTCTTCTTTATCTTCTTTGGTGAGAATGGGGATCATAACATCATCGCCTGGCTGCCAGTTGGCGGGCATCACGATATTATCACGGCTTCGTTGCGCCTGTAGTGCTTTCAGAGTTCTAACTATTTCATCTGTACTTCGGCCAACTTCGCTGGGGTAAAAATGAAAGGCCCTGATCTCGTTGTCGGGATCCACGAAAAATACGCCCCTGATGCTCTGTCCGCTTCCGGTTTTGGAATCGATCATACCATAGCTGTGGGAAATCACCGCAGCACTATCCACCACAAAAGGGAAGTCAATTTTTACCGGGTTGCGGCCTTTGTAAGGGATGGATTCCAGCTCTGCTTTCCAGCTTTTATGCGAAGCCATCCTGTCAACGGAAATTACAAGCAGTTGCGCCCCAAGCTCCCTGAACTCATCCTGCCGGTAGGCAAGCTCCAGAATTTCCGAAGAGCAAACGGGGGTAAAATCGCGCGGGTGGGCAAAAAGTATTTTCCAGCTTTTTCCAAAGTCTTGGGGGAAAGAAACAGGCCCTTTTGTGGAGGAGCTTTTGAAT
>CAYXIT010000156.1:4153-6274 GCA_964465275.1 uncultured Bacteroidales bacterium
AAGGCCGGTGCCTGAGAGCCGATCAGGGGTATCCGCTGATCTCTGTCTCTTTGTACATAAGTATTAAAGCAAAAAAGGGTTAGCACAACTGAGATGACAATGATTCTCTTTATTTTCATATTAATTGGATTTTTCGAATAATTTTTGAACATTCTTTAATCTTTTTTTTCGCTGTATTTTTTCTCGTCTTCACTTTCCAGGATATCTCATATATAATATATAAGCCCAAAACGAACAAAAATCTATCATGGAAAGCTTGAAATTTATGTTAAACAATGTTTTGTTCTTTTTTTTTTAAGTTTTTTCTATCTCTCGCTAAACCCTACATATCAAAGTATCCGGAGTATCCGGGCACAATTCCTTGTTCAAAGTTCTGCTGGAATGGATGTCTTTCAAAGCGGGTTAGAACCAATGGGCTGGTTGTGATTGTTTCAAATATAAAAGCCGGCTGTTCTATTCTGATGCTGTTTCGTATCCTTTTGGGCGGCTGAGGTCTTCTACCCAGGTGAAGGCATATGACCATACTTTGTTGACAGATTCCCTGTAGGCATTATTTGTTTTACCGCTGTGTGGTTTTCCTTCTGCACTTTCCAGGACCTCCCGCAGACCAGGACCAGCCTCATCCATCTGCACAAGATTTCTGAAGGGCAATACAGTCATATAATTAAAACTATCGGGTCCGCTTACTATGCTGCTAAACCAATATCCATTGTCAACTTCTAATGTTGCCCACCGCTCCAGTGGTCCGCTTCCTATGGTGTTAAACCAATATCCACTGATATCTTCTTCTTTTTCTTTCATGGCATTATGAAATTCATTTACTGCTTCCATAAACTCAGTTGAGTTGTTAACATTCCAGTAGGTTACACTTATTGCTCTGGCATTTTCCTTCATAGGATTTCTGTTGCTGTTTGCGGGCATACTTCTGGCAATGAGATATTTTGAGCTTTCTACATGGGGATGAATCAACTCCCGGGCTACACCCCGACAATTATGTCTTGCTTCATCTTTTTCATCAAATACATCCCAGTCTTCAGAAAAGAAAGAGAGTACATATACGTTGTCTTCTCCCTGCAACCGGCTCCATACATCCCAATTCCATGTTCCTTCATTTTTCAGATAACATTCTTTCCAGGCTTTTACCCCCTCCATGAATTTTGTGTCATGCCCTGGTTTAATGGTAAACTCAGTCATTCCTAACAGTACAGATTCAACCTGCATCTGCCCGTAAGCTATTCCATTTAAAGCCATAGTAAAAAGGAGTGCAAATACAACCTGTGATGTTTTTCTGATAATCGTTCTTATTGAATACATAATGTTCTGAATTTGAATTGTCACCTACGTTATCATCTATTTAACAGGATTTTGGCTTTTCTCCCGTTTTGGTAATTACTGGATAACCTGATAAAAGTACTTCACGCAAGAGGGCAAAGGATAGGATTAATCTTGCAAGGGATAGGACAAATAGTGCATAGGACTGGGAAACTGTCTCCATATTACTGGTTTCGTTGTCCTGATGCGGATAACCTGAGCATTCAATAGTTGCTATGTGAAATTAAAATAGAGGGTTTTTATATTCTGACCGGCTTGCTTAATTTGATCAGTTTTCCGTAGGTGAGTTGCCGCCATATCCACTCCACGGGTCCAAAGCGGAAGTATCGGAGCCAGATGGTGCTGAAAACAATCTGCCATGCAAACAGCGCAAATGCAATAAGCAGAATACTTGCATATCCGAAGGTTCCACCATAACCCAGACCTACATTGTAGAAAATGAAAATGCAGATCAGGCTTTGAAATAAGTAATTGGACAAGGCTGTTCTTCCCACGGGAGCGAACCACTTAAGCCAATGCTTGTGGCGGGTTACTATCAGGGCAATAATTGCACAATAGGCAATAGCCATAGGTGTAAGAGCAAGCGCATTGAGCATATACTCAGCAAACTGCCAGAATACACCTTCCTGATTACCAAATTCTGTCCAGGTGCGCAAGAGATTCATAGGAATACCTATGAGAAGACCCCAAAGGATGATTTTTTTGAGCCGGGAAGTTTTGGAAAGGATATTATTTTCCAATATTTGTCGGCCAGCATATATACCCAAAAGAAAAAGTGCGAGTACTTTG
>CAYXIT010000157.1:0-6152 GCA_964465275.1 uncultured Bacteroidales bacterium
TCCGGGCACGAACTTTAAGTCGTACCCGGAAGTTTTTACCCGTCCGGGTGCGACTATAGATCGCGCCCGGACTTTGTTTCTATGTTTTCTTGATTCCGGGCACGAACCTAGAGTCGTACCCGGAAGTGTAGTGCTCCAGTTTCCTTATAAACAACTTGCACGCCCTACCCGGATTAGCTTCCCGCATAAAACGCTCTCCCATAAGTAGTCCTGAAAAGCCTGACAAAAGTAGCTTTGCTGCCGTTTGCGGACTGTCGATTCCACTTTCAGCGATTTTCAAAACTTGTGGAGGAAGTTCATCCAGCAGATCGATGCTGTGCTGGATGTTCACTTCAAAATTTTTCAGATTGCGGTTGTTTATTCCGACGATACGGGCATCTGCAGGGAGTTTACTTATATTTTCCCTGTCGTGTACCTCAAAAAGCACTTCCATTTGCAGGCTGAAAGCAAGTTCCGACAATCTTTTTAATTCTTCCCCGGTAAGAACCTCAGCAATGAGAAGTAAGGCATCAGCACCTATGCTGCGGGCTTCAATAACCTGGTATTCATCCACAATAAAATCCTTCCTGAGTATAGGACAAAAATTGAACTTCCTGGCAGTGGTAAGGTCTTTATTACTTCCACCAAAATACTTGCTGTCGGTTATAACCGAAAGTGCAGAAGCTCCTGATTGCATGTATTCCAGGCAAACCACAGCAGGATCAGCAAATTCGTTGATGATTCCTTTGGATGGTGATTTTCTTTTGAATTCGGCAATGATGCCTGCCAGATCCTGCCTAAGTAAATATTTTTCAAGCGAAACGGGTTGCGCAGTGAAGTATGGACTTTTTTCCAGAAGTTTTACCGGATAAAGCTCCTTGTTTTCCTGCACTTCAGTTCTTTTATATGCAATGATCTCGTCGAGTATAGTCATAACTGGAGTTTAATGAGTTTTTGAAATGTTTGGTAGGCCTTGCCTTCTTCAATGGATTCAGTTGCCTGCTCAACTGCGTCTCTCAGAGAAAGTTTGTTTCGGTAACATTGAATGGCAATGGCAGAATTGGCAACCACAGCATTTTTTTGCTGCGGACTTGCCTGGTTTTGCAGCACTTTCATGAAAATTGCAGCAGCGTCTTCAATGCTGTCTCCACCAAAAAGGTCTTCCGCTTTGTTGGATGGCAGACCCATGTCTTCAGCCGAAACAACGGTCTCACCCAATGGCGAAAAAATGCGTGTGTCGGCAGTCAGACTGATCTCATCATAGCCATCCAGACTGTGAACCACCCTGAATTTTTTGTTCTCTTTTTGTAAAAGGTAACTGTAAATTCTTCCTGTCTCAAGATTAAAAACACCACTTGCCTGGTAATTGGGAAGAGCAGGATTTACCAGCGGGCCCAGTATGTTGAAAAAAGATTTGATTCCCAGTTCTTTGCGCACGGGGCCAACAGCCTTAAGGGCGGGATGAAACAGCGGTGCGTGCATAAAGCATATAACGGCTTCATCCAGCTCCCGTTTCAGTTTATCTTCTTCATTGGAAAAACGATAGCCCAGATATTCCATCACATTGGATGAACCCGATGTGGATGATACTCCATAATTTCCGTGTTTTGCCACGGGAATACCTGCTCCGGCAACCACAAAAGCCGACAGGGTTGAGATATTGAATGTGTTTTTTTCATCACCACCGGTGCCGCAAAGGTCAATGATATCTCCGTCGTTGAGCTTTGGTTTGATGGCCAGTTCCAGAAGTGCTTCGCGAAAACCCAACAGTTCATCCAGGCTGATAGACCGCATGATAAAAGAAGCAAGGACCGCCGCCATTTGTGCATGATTGAGCTTTTCTGATGCAATGCCGTGCATCAGGTCAAATGCCTCAGTGCGCGTCAGGGTTTGTGATTCAAGGAGTTTATGGAGTAGGTATTTCATTTTTAAGGATTTATGATTTTTTCTTTTATGAAACGCAAAGTCACAAAGAATACGCAATGACGCAAAGATTATGAACAAAAGCTGATGTTATCGGGCATAATAACTTATTTTCTCATTTTCTTACTTTACATTTTCCAATTAGAACCTTTTCAGCCAATTAAACACAATCTCCTTTCCCTGCGGCGTAAGGATTGATTCAGGGTGAAACTGTACCCCGCACACATCAAATTCTCTGTGTTCCAGCGCCATGATTTCACCTGATGCGTCAAGGGCAGTAATCTTCAGACACCTGGGAAAGTCTGCGGGGTTTACCACCCACGAATGGTAACGGCCCACTTCAATCTGAGGAGGCAACCCTTCAAAAATATAGTGTTGCGGCTGCACAAGTTCAACCTGGGTGGCAACACCGTGGTGTACTTTACTCAGATTGATAAGGCTTCCCGAAAAAACTTCGGCAATGGCCTGTTGTCCGAGGCAAACACCAAAGATCCTTTTGCTTTCGTAATAGTTTTCAATGATTTTCAGCAATAGACCTGCTTCGGCAGGCAAGCCCGGACCGGGAGAAAGGATAATGCCATCGTATTTGTCAACATCATTCAGACTTATCTGGTCGTTGCGAAATACATCCACATCATGTTTTTCAAAATCCTTCACATAATGCACAAGGTTGTAAGTAAAGGAATCGTAATTGTCGAGAATGAGAATTTTTGCCATGTTTACATTTTTTTGAATTGTTTTTCTCCTGAAAGGGAAGCCCCGTTATTTCTGTCTGAGCTTTCCTGCGCCTGGTTTATGGCTCTGCGGAGAGCTGAAATTTTTCCTTCTACTTCTTCAAGCTCCTTTTCAGGTTTGGATTCAATTACAACACCTGCACCGGCCTGGTAGTTTAATGTACCGTTGCGACTCATGAAAGATCGTATCATAATTGCCTGATTCAGTGTATTATCAAATCCCATAAATCCTATTGCACCACCGTAAAAACCCCGTGCTTTTCCTTCAATCTGGTCAATCAACTGCACAGCCCGGTGTTTTGGTGCTCCTGATAATGTGCCGGCCGGAAAGGTATCCGCAAAAAGCCTGTAAAGTCTGTCATTTTCTTCCAGTTCTCCGCCCACCGTGGAAACCAGGTGAATGACATGCGAATACATATGTACTTCGCGGTAGCTGTCGATTTTGACATTCCTTGCATGACGGCTCAGGTCGTTACGGGCCAGATCGACCAGCATGGCATGTTCCGAATTTTCTTTCGGGTCTTTCAGCAGGCCGGTAATAAGTTTATTGTCGGTGGCAGGGTCGCCACTGCGAACCACGGTTCCCGCAATAGGATTTATGCTTGCTTTGCCATCACCCACCTGCAACTGCACTTCGGGTGAAGAGCCAAACAGCTTGAAATCCAGAAAATCAAAATAGAAAAGATAGGGAGAAGGGTTAATAGAACGTAATGCACGATACACATTGAATTCATCGCCACTGAAATCCTGCTCATATTTCCGCGAAAGCACAATCTGGAAAACATCACCCCGGGCACAATGAGAAATTCCCTTTTCCACCTGTTGCATAAAAATATCATCATCGGTAAGCACACGCTCAGACCCCCTGCAGGAGAAAGGAAAGAAAGTATTGTTGCGGTTGGCAAGGATGGAAAGTACTTCGGGAGTTATGCTGTCGACACCATCAGGCAGTAGCTCGGTAATGGTTACAATGCTGTTGAAATGGTTGAATGCTATAACAATACGGTAAAGATCGTACTGTAAAAGAGGAATAGGGTTTTCATCTTTGGCCGGACTCTGGATTTCAACATTGTCAAATGTATTGATGGCATCGTAAGAAGTATAACCGAAAAGTCCGGGCATCAACCTGGGATCACTGATTTCCTTAAACGGGAAAGAAGTGATGAAATCATCAACCTTTTGCGGGATTTCATACAAATTCTTCAGATCTTCCTTTGTTAATGTACCATCAATATTGCTTGTTATAAACTGCCCGGCAGTGGCTTTAATACCTGCAATGGGTTTGAGTGTAATATAGGAAAATGCATTTTCCCTGGAGCTGTAGTCAGTACATTCGAGCAACATACTGTGTGGAAAAACATCCCGCAGCCGAAGGTAAATGCCTACAGGAGTGTATGTATCGCCGGGAATTTGTGTAACGCGTTTTTGCATATCTGAGTGTTTTATATTTTTTCTTTAAAATTTTCTCAACAAAAAAGGCCCGCTTGAGTGTCAAGCAGGCCTCCGGTATTTTTATGTTTACAGATTATTTCTGAAATCTCACATATCCATTAATGACCACAACGCTCAACACAACAGTTGTTCCTGCTGTGCCACCACCAATAATTATGGGTATATAAACTGCGGGTCATCATTTTTTCTTTTTCGAAGGTGCAAGTATAAATATTTTTTTTGAAAGCAAACAGATGTTTGATGATTTTTTATGAATTTATATCACCAGTGTCCACAAATTTAGCTAAATCCGTGGAGACAGGTATTTGATATTATTGCATTCTCAACAGAACACCCGCCACTCTTTCTCCCAGCTTTTCTCCCTTTAACAGGAAAGCTTCCCCCAAGGGTTCTTCTCCTGAAAATGGTGGCTCGCCCCTGATGCCTGAAGCGCCAAAGGGTGCCGTCCAGTCATCACCACCCATCACAATCATTCCGAATATCATCATAGACTGAAGGATATTGAGCAAGGTTATTTCTTCTCCGGCTGATATACCCCCGGCGGTTACAAAGGCCGCTCCCAGCTTGTCTTTTAGCGGCGCACCTTCAAAGGGCCATGATGTGATGAACTCCTGCACCTGTGGCGCCACATTGGCATTGTAAACCGGTGATCCCACAATAATGGCACCGGCGTTGAGCAGGTCTTCAGTGGTGGTTTCTTCCACGGTTTTCAAAACAACGGTAATGCTTTTAACTTTTGCCGCACCCCGGGCAACTGCCTCAGCCATCTGTTTGGTATTGCCGGTTTTGCTGTAATAACTGATCAGGACAGTAGGCTGGGCTGAAAGTTGAGCTATACCTGCCAGCAATAAAACTGAAATCAGGAGTAGAATATTTTGGGTTTTCATAGTGCTATTATTTATGTTTTAAGAATTCAGATATTTACGGTCGAAGTTTTCCTTCCCGGGTTTCTTTAATTTTGAAATATTATCGAAGAATCTTTTCAAAAATACGGGAAATTTTGCATTTTTTGGTTAAAACAGATAAAGGCAAAGAATGGAGAATTAAACACGGTTAAAGAGAACCCGGCGAGGCTGGTTTTTAAATGATACTGTCGCCGCTCTGCGGCTTGAGTTATTGCTTTCCTTCTTTTTCTAACATACTTTCGCCATGATGCGGCTGGAAAGAAAATCATTCTGGCGGGCCTGATATTATCAGTACCCTGAAAGGGTAGAATATCCATTGCCCCGGGTTTTAACCCGGGGATTAGGGTTTCATGAAAGAAAAAAGCGCTACACGCAGCGCCGGTTATCAGATGGATACAGGTTTTGCAGCGCAATATTGCCAGGTTGGAGATATCGCAAAAAGGGGTGGAAGGTTTTTGAGACACGCCGTGATGCGCGTCTGTGCAGAACCCAGGGACAGGTCAAGCCCTGTCCCTACAGATGGCCCTTTTTGAAGGATATATTGGCCGGTCAAGCCCGGCCAATACATTGCCGGTGATTTTTATTAATACCGATGGGAAACAGGAACATTTACTGTGCCTTTTTATAAAACCACAGACCTGTTTGTACCGGCCGGGCTTGACCTGTCCCTTAATCCGATGAAAAAACAAAAGTAGCCCCGTGAAATCAGCAAGTGTCGGTGACACTTAATCCGGCCCGACATAAAATGATAATATCGCCGCTCTGCGGCTTGGGAAGGCTTTTGAGAAGCGCTTCCCGGCGCGTCTCTGGGTTTACAATGAATGAATGATTATTGAAATGAAGATTTAATATTAGTCAGAGCAAATTTTGTAATCTTCCTCTTTATATAATTGTTCCTCACTTGACACTACGAAAAGCAAAAATTACTAATCCTCAGAAGCTCTTTTAGATTCCTCATTAAGGATCAAATTGACATTATGCTTTTCTATATCCGTTAGTAAATGATCTACATTTTCAAAACTAGGATTATACCACAATTGTTGAGAAAAGTATTTTCTTAAATCATCTGATTTAAAAATGTAGCCATGGTTTGCGAAAATTTCGTTTCTCATTAATCTTAACTCATTTGCTGAAAACTCTTTAAATATATTTGGATTGA
>CAYXIT010000158.1:0-6116 GCA_964465275.1 uncultured Bacteroidales bacterium
GCGGGAGATGGCGGAGATCATGGCGCGAGCCGGGGCTTGCGGTCTCAGCGATAAGGCCGTGAGCCGCATATACCTTGATGAACCCGGCTTTGATGATGTCTTGCGTAAAGTGCGCGCTGATTTTGACCAAAAAGGACTCCCCTTTATGAACGTTCTGCATGAGAGTTTCGTAAATCATCTCAGGATCCTTTATTATGTATTCCATCATAAAATATATTTTACAAATTAAAAATACTTTTAGGTTGTTTTAAAATTGCTTTACGTTTGTTGAGCCTGTCGAAACGAATGCTGAATATCGGTAAAATAATCGCTTTGACAGTGATGCAGTGAGTTTTTCATACTATTTGTCTATGAATGCAATAACCGATGAAGACTCCCTAATCATCAATGGCATTTTGCAATAAGCAATAAACCATGCAAGTACACTTAGTTCCTGCATGGTTTATACTCTTCTACCCGGTAACACACCGGTTGATAACTACTCATCAACAGTAGGAACATTCACAGGCTTTTTCCTGTAACGCCCCATGTATTCAGCTTCTTCCAGCACATGTGGTCTGATTACCTGATAAAAATCATCCCGGGTGTTGGCCGATTCGGGTGGCAATTTCTTCTTCAGGGCGAAAATCCTGAAGAAATAACGATGCTCCTCTCCCTTTGGCGGACAAGGGCCACGGTAACCTATCTTTCCAAAATCATTCTTTCCTTGCATTGACTTATTATGAAGCTTTTTTTCGATGGGAATGATCTTTTCCAGGTGATCGGTATCCGGCGGAATATTATACATGATCCAGTGAGTAAAGGTGCCGCCGGGGGCATCAGGATCTTCCATGATAAGAGCGAATGAGGCTGTAGCCCCGGGCGCTTCGTCCCAGCGCAGGGGCGGTGATACATCATCACCATCGCAGGTATGTACTACCGGTATCCTTGCCCCATGCTCAAATGCGGTACTTGTGATGTTGAATGCCATAATTATTTCTTTTGGTTAAAAAAGTTTACAACTTATTTTAATTTTTAAAGAAAAATTGTATCGGCTTACTCGTATTGTATTACACTTACCGGACAGCTATCGGCAGCCTCTTCAATATCACTTTCATATTTTGAAAAATCAACCCCTTCTTTTACTAACGCAACATCGTCGGGCAGTTCAAATACTTCGGGACAAATGTCAACACAGAGTTCACAGGCTGTGCACCCGTCTTCGATCCAAACTTTTGTAATAGCCATAGTCTGTACTTTTTTGATGAGACATTATATTGAATTAGGTAAATTTTTCTGAACGCCTGTTAGTTGCCGGATGGATAAAATGCCTGAATAAGAGAAAAGAGAAAAAAGAAAGAATTACTAAATTAGCAATTTTTGGGGCCAAATCCTAATGTAAATCCATTTAATGCGGAAACTTCCAATTCCTTTGGAAGCTGGAAGTTCCTGTCTCGCCAGGAGCTGGAAACTTGCGGAGCAATTTCCAGCTTCCAGGTTACTAAAAGTCGCACCATGCGCAAAGTTTCCTTACCTTGTTCTAAATCACTAATAAAACGCAACCCCACGCCTGCTTTCTCTGCAAATTCTTTCTGAGTTAATCCAGGCAATTTTCTACAATCCTTTACAAAATTTACCAATTCCTTTTGCATAACTATACCATTTCGGGTATAAAAGCAAATATTCTGGTGAGAATTATATCAGTTCGGGTATAAATTATTCCAAAAACTGATCAGGGTTAAACGGGATATCATCATCCGGATCTTTATCATGCGGACCCACACCCGGTGGATTAAACAAACCCCAACGGTCAGTAATATAATTCCATTTGTCAAAGCCTTCCACCCAGTCAATGAATAGTAACCGGTATTCTTCTATTAAATTACGCACAATATTGAAATACTCCGTATACTCAAAACCAAAAGTTTTAAGGGAATGATTTTGTATCATCAAATCATTGGCAGCTTTACGAATTAAGGCCGCATTCTGCATTCGTATATCATACAAATCCCCACCTTCAGCACCTGCAACCTTAACCGTAAGCATAGCCGCATCCGAAAGCATTTGTATCTTGATATCCTGCAAATTTTCATTCTCTTCTGGTATTAAATCTGCAATCTCTTTAACAACTTCATAAATTTCCTGACCCTTTCTAAAAATCGGCAGATTTTTCGGAGTCATTTCTTCTAAATCATCATTATCATCAAACATAGTAGCATTATTATGGAATAGTCGTCAGACGACTGCGATAAAATAATTAATTATTTCCCGATACAAAACCTCCCAAATATATTCCCCAGCAATTCGTCGTTTGTAATTTCACCGGTGATTGTGCCCAGGCTGTGGAGGGCGGCACGCAGATCGGAAGAGAGGAGATCGCCGCTGAGGCCGTCGTCGATACCGTAGCGGACCTGCTTGAGGGCTTCGAGGGTGTCTTTGAGGGCCTGGTAGTGGCGACTGCTTGCTACGATGCTCTGGTTGGCTTCTTCCACACCTATGGATACAGATTTAAGCAGACTCTCCAGTATGAGATTGATATTTTCATTGCGCTTGGCTGAAACAAAAATGGTTTCCATCTCTACCAGGTCAGGGAAATGGTGGGGCATTTCTTCCATCAGGTCAATTTTATTGGCAATGAGGATCAAACGCTTTTCCTTATCTTCCAGCGTATCGCGGAATTCAGAAATGGTTTCGTTAATCTCATCCATGGGAGTAGTGCTGGCATCAAACATGTAAAGGATAATAGCTGCCTGTTTGATTTTTTCGTAGGTGCGTTCAATTCCTATAGTTTCGATGGTGTCGTCACTGTCGCGCAGTCCGGCTGTATCAATAAAGCGGAAGGATACTCCGTCAATCACCAGCACGTCTTCAATGCTGTCGCGGGTAGTACCCGGTATTTCAGATACGATAGCCTTTTCTTCATTAAGGATACAGTTCAGCAGGGTGGATTTGCCCACATTGGGTTTTCCGATAATAGCCACCGGTATACCATTTTTAAGTACATTGCCCAGGGCGAAAGATTTGATCAGTTCGCGAAGTTCCTTTTTGATGGTGGTGAGCAGTTCGAGCAGCTTTTCACGGTTGGCGAACTCTACATCCTCTTCGCTGAAGTCGAGCTCCAGTTCAATGAGCGAGGCAAAGTCGAGAAGTTGGGCGCGGAGTTGCTGGATGCGTTTGGAGAAATGTCCGCGCATCTGCCGGAAAGCAATGGTATGTGAAGTTGCGGAGTTGGAAGCTATGAGGTCGGCAACGGCTTCGGCCTGGCTCAGGTCCATCTTGCCATTGAGGAATGCGCGCAGGGTAAACTCACCCGGACTGGCCATACGGCAGCCGCTGTCCACAAGTAAACGCAAAATCTCCTGCTGAATGTACCATGAGCCGTGACATGATATTTCTACCACATCTTCACCGGTATAAGAGTGCGGATTCACAAATTTCGTTACCAGCACTTCATCCAGGGGCTTGTCGTTTTCCAGAATCTGCCCCAGCACAACCTTGTGCGATTCAATGTCGCCAAATTGTATTTCTCCGTAAGGTTTATAGATCTTCTCCATTATGTTCCAGGTATTCTTTCCTGAAACCCTTATCACTGCGATTGCACCTGTGCCGGCCGGTGTTGCAGGGGCACAAATAGTATCTTCGGTATGGTAAGTGGAATGGCTCATGGCGTATCCTCCTTTGGTTTGTGCTTACAAACCTAAACATTTTTTTGAGGAAAAAATAAATTGTAGCTTAAATTTACTGGGGTTTGAAGTTTTTTTTACCATATAAGGCATATAAGAAAATATCCCAAAACCTTATATGTCTTACATGTTTCAAATAACAAAAGTAAAGTAACTGCCAGTAATTTTGCCATGTAAGACACATATGAGATCTTTCTAAAAACCTTATATGCCTTATATGTTTCAAAAAAGCAAACCTGGCGCCGGGAGTTCCCCTTTTGAGGGGACAGGGGGTGTGGGTAAAATTATTTCCCAAAAAATCCCCATCTTTGCAACAGCACAACCAAACCAAACGCCATGATCAAGATTGTAGCCGACCACAAAATCCCTTTTCTTAAGGGAGCGCTGGAGGGAATTGCCCATGTGGAATACAGACCCGCCGCAGAAATTTCACATGAACATCTCAAAGACACCGATGCACTTATCATTCGTACCCGCACCTGCTGCAATGAAAAACTCCTTGCAGGAACTCCCGTACGATTTATTGCTACGGCCACCATCGGGCACGATCACATTGATAAGGATTACTGCGAAGCCCATAATATCAGGTGGACCAATGCCCCGGGTTGCAATTCATCTTCAGTGGGACAATATGTTGCATCGGCCCTCGCTTACATTTCCGGCCGGTACGAAAAACCCTTGCACGAACTTACCATCGGTATTGTCGGCGTGGGAAACACAGGCCGCATGGTAGAATCGCTTGCCAGCACACTGGGGATGGAAATTCTTCTTAACGACCCGCCACGCCAGAAAAAAGAAGGTCCAAAAGATTTTACCGATTTGAAAACCCTGCTTGAAAAGTCAGATATTGTAACCCTGCATATCCCCCTGGAACAGACCCGGGAAAACAATACCTTTCACCTTGCCGGAAAGGATTTTTTTAACCTTATGAAGAAGGGAGCCTGGTTTATCAATACATCGCGAGGTGAAGTGGCCGAAACAAATGCGATACTGGATGCCATCAACAGCAAACACATAGGCGGTACCGTGCTGGATGTGTGGGAAAATGAACCTGACATAGACCCTGATTTACTCGAATTTTCCGATATTGCAACTCCACATATTGCAGGGTATTCAGCCGATGGAAAAGCCAACGGCACTGCCCTGAGCGTACAAGCCATCAGCAATTTCTTCGGATTAGGATTGGGTGACTGGTATCCTGAGAATATACCAATACCCGCGAATGCAAATACAAGCTTTTCCTGTCGAAACAAAAAACGGCAGGATATCTTCCGCGAACTGAGTTTGCTCAGCTATAATATTTTGCAGGATTCAGATACCCTGAAGAAGTCTCCCAATACTTTTGAACGACAAAGAGAAAATTATCCCCTCCGACGTGAGCCAGGTGCTTATAATTTAAAAGTATTTCATTGTGATGATGAAAAGATGAAGTTCATCAGGGAGTTGGGATTCGGGACAGGGTGATTGGTGACAGGTAATCTGTAATCGGTAATGTATCTTTAGGGTAACTGTTCAGGATTGTTCAGTTAAAAGTATCATTTTTTAAACTTTTCAATCCTTCAGTTTATCACACATCACACATTACCCGTTACAAATCACCCATCACTTTTAACCTTTTCAACTTTTCAACTTCATTTCAACTAAATTTCTCAGGAAAATACTATTTTTGGGACTCCAAAACTGAGATGAACTCCGAAATATTCACAACAAGAAAAAATATCAAAAAACAAATAACACATGAGCGTATTAGTTAATAAAGATTCCAGGGTAATTGTACAGGGCTTCACAGGCTCAGAAGGCACGTTTCACGCAACACAAATGATTGAATACGGCACCAATGTGGTGGGTGGTGTAACGCCAGGCAAAGGCGGACAGAAACACCTTGACCTGCCGGTTTTCGATCGGGTGGATCAGGCCGTAAAAGAGGCCGGTGCCGATGTAAGTGTCATTTTTGTACCTCCCGCTTTTGCTGCCGATGCCATTATGGAAGCCGCCGATGCAGGTATTAAAGTGATTGTTTGTATCACCGAAGGCATCCCTGTTAAGGACATGAACATGGTAAAAGAATTTCTCAAAGACAAAGAAGCCCGTCTGATAGGTCCTAATTGCCCCGGTGTTATTACTCCCGGTGAATGTAAGGTGGGAATTATGCCCGGTTTCATCCATAGAACAGGTAGTATTGGTATTGTTTCGCGCTCAGGGACATTAACCTACGAAGCGGTTGACCAGGTTACCAAGGCCGGAATGGGCCAGTCGACCTGCATAGGTATCGGCGGCGACCCAATCGTGGGTACTACTACCAAAGAGGCTGTAGAACTTCTTATGAACGACCCGCAAACCGAAGGCATTATCATGATCGGTGAGATCGGCGGAAGCATGGAAGCGGAAGCTGCTTATTATATTCGTGACCACGGCACCAAACCGGTTGTAAGTTTCATTGCAGGTGCCACTGCT
>CAYXIT010000159.1:0-2379 GCA_964465275.1 uncultured Bacteroidales bacterium
GCGAAAGCCAACAGATTTACAGTCTGCCCCATTTGACCGCTCTGGAACCCCCCCGGGTTGTAACCAAAATTTAAATGAACGAGCCGATGGAGGGATTCGAACCCCCGACCGTCTGATTACAAATCAGATGCTCTGACCAACTGAGCTACATCGGCATTTGCCTTGTATTGATTTTTCAAGGATTTTATGCTTGTAAAACATGATAGAACATGAAAAAAGCAGACCCTTTAAAAAGGTCTGCAAATGTACGAAAGATTTAAAAACTACCAAAAATTTATTTCTTTTTTTTAGGAAATTAAAAAAAATCAATATTAACTGACCTTTTAGAGCCCTTTTACTTTTTCTTTACGCCTTTTGATTTGTTTTTTCAAGGCATCAACTGCACTATCAACTGCTTCTTCAAAACTTTTAGCCTGCTTTTTTGCAAAAAGATCATTGCCGGGGATATTGATACGGATCTCTGCAATTTTATTCTCATTGTTCGATGATTGATCCAGTTTAAGAATAACATCACTGCTAATAACACCATCAAAAAGATTACTTACTTTGGTAACTTTCTCACGGACGAAATTTTCCAGTTTAACATCTGCTTTAAAATGCAATGAACTAATCATAACTTTCATAAGAAATCCTCCAGGTTTATGCCTTTGGATGGGCTTGTTTATAAACTTTTTTTAATTTCTCAACCGTATTGTGCGTATATACTTCAGTAGCACTCAGGCTGGAGTGCCCCAAAAGTTCCTTTATAGCATTTATATCTGCCCCTTGATTTAGCATGTGAGTAGCAAAGCTATGACGAAGAACGTGAGGACTCCGTTTGCCAACGGTTGTATGATTGCTAAGGTAAAAATTTACCACACGATAAACAAATTTGTCATACACTTTTTTGCCCTTATTTGTAACAAAAACATATTCAGAAAATCCGGCACCGAACAATTCATCCTTTGCCTTCAGATATTTTTGATAAGATTCAACCAGGGGCTTAATCATTGGTATTACTCTTTCTTTATTTCCTTTTCCTTTTACTTTAATTCGTTCTGATTTTACATCTATATTTTTATGTGTAAGAGAAACCAGTTCTGCAAGTCTTATTCCTGTTGAATACAAAATTTCGAGAATGAGCCTGTCTCTTAATCCTGGAAAATCTTCAGCGAAATCACAATTTTCAAAGAGCACTCTCATATTTTCTTCCGTAACAAACACCGGTAACTTTTTTCCTACACGCGGTGCAGAAACCTTATCCATCGGGTTTTCGGTAATTTTATTTCCATATTCAAGAAAATGAAAAAAGGATTTCAGGGATGAGATTTTCCGGTTTACACTACGGGGGGTATTTCCCTGAAAAATAAGACCTGATAACCAGGATCTGATCTGGAATGCTTTGGCTTCGGAAGGACTAACCTTGAATTCATCATCAAGAAAGGAGGCAAATTGCTGCAAGTCAGTTTTATAACTTATAAGCGTTTGGGGAGAATAACGTTTCTCAAACTCAATGTATCTGTAAAACTCTGCTAACTCCATAAAAAAAGAAGAAACTTTTGCTAATATACCATTAATTGATACAGAAAAACAAAAGTTTCTTCGTTTTTTTAGATCCTTCCCTAAACTGGTCCTTACTATATGTCAGCCTGATCTCTGAGCTTCTGGATATATTTTGCTTTTATCTTTTGCTCACGCTTAACTATAGAAGGCTTGGTGAATTTTTGCCTTTCACGCAACTCTTTAAGGGTTCCGGTTTTCTCAAATTTTCTTTTCAGTTTCTTTAAGGCTCTGTCAATATTTTCGCCTTCTTTCATGGGAACGATAATCATGTGTACCTCTTTCTTTATATTATGTTTTTGAGTCTATTTTTATACTTTCTTTTCAGAATTTTATCAAAACGGGCTGCAAAATTACAAATAGATTTCCATTAATCAAACAAAAATTAAAAATTATTGAAAGATGGGCAAATGTTATGGGGTGTGGGGTGTGGAAAACATAATCATAAACCCATAAACCTACTTCATATTTCGTTCGAGAAAATCTGTCATCTGCCGGTAAAGATGCAAACGCGCATTACCCCCTGAAATACCATGATTGTGGTTAGGGTATATCAGCATTTCAAAATCCACATCAGTATTTATTAATTGCATAGACATTTCCATAGTATTTTGATAATGAACATTATCATCTGCCGAACCGTGAACGAGCAAATAAGCACCTTTTATTTTTTCAGTATGATTGATGGGTGAGTTGTTGTCATAACCATCTTTATTCTCCTGTGGAGTGCGCATATACCTTTCGGTGTAAATTGTATCATAAAACCTCCAGTTTGTTACCGGTGCAACAGCAATTGCTGCATCAAAAACATCAGCTCCAAGTGCAAGGCAAAGAGAAGAA
>CAYXIT010000159.1:2501-6055 GCA_964465275.1 uncultured Bacteroidales bacterium
TTTTTTTAAATTCTTCTCCCCTGCCGCCTGTTCCGCGGTTGTCAAACGATACAACTATGTATCCCATTTGTGTTAACATCTGAAACCAGGCACCATTGAAGGTATTCCATCTATGTGTTACAGTTTGAGAGCCGGGGCCTCCGTAAACATACATGAATAATGGATATTCCAAATCAGAGTCAAAATCTGATGGTTTCATCATCCAACCATTAAGTTCTGTTCCATCATCCAGTTTTGTAGTGAAGAATTCCGGTTTTACGTACCTGTAATCGGAAATGGTTTGTTTGAGTTCATTATTATCTTCCAGTAAACGCAATTGAGAGCCATCTGATTTATTAATTGTAAATACCGGAGGTGTGGATATAGTTGTAAAACTATTGATGAAGTAATTATAATTTTCGGAAAAAGAAGGAGAATGCCATCCTGATTGTTTCGTCAATTTTTTTTTGCCTGTACCGTTAATGTCTGAAACATATAAATGATTTTCCATTGCACTCTCTTCAAAAGAAGTATAATACACAACATCGTTTTCTTCGTCAACACCAATAAAGCTATTAACATCCCAATCTCCTTCAGTAATTTGCCTGATCAGTTCGCCATTTATTTTATGAAGATATAAGTGATTGAAGCCACTTTTTTCACTTGAAATGATAAAAGTATCTCCATCTTTAAGAAAAGTAAGATCATCGGTAATATCAATGTAGTATTTATTGGTTTCTTCATACATAAGTTCAGTTACTCCATTACGTGCATCAGCTAACAATATTTCAAGATGGTTTTGATGACGATTCAAACGAAATATGGCAAGTTTTTGCGGATCCCGGGTCCATTTAATACGTGGAATATACTGATCTGTCTCGCCACCTGTATCAGTCTTTATATGCTTTTGATTCTCCAGATCGTAAAAAAAAATGTTTACGAAAGCATTGCTTTCTCCTGCTTTTGGATACTTAAAACGGTATTCATAAGGATAAAGACTGCCATACATGAGCATATTAAATTCTTTTACATGTGTTTCATCGAACCGGTAATATGCAATTCTTTTTCCATCGGGAGACCAATGGAAACCACGGGTAAATCCAAATTCCTCTTCATAAACCCAATCGGTAGTTCCATTAATAATTTCATTATACTTACCATCGGTAGTTATCTGGTATTCTGTTCCCGATTTAATATTTGTAATAAAGATGTTATTATCTCTTACAAATGCAACCCTACTGCCATCCGGTGAAAACTCAGGAATTCTTTGTTTTCCGTTATCAGATAAGGATCTGTATGTTTCATCGGAAATATCATAAATAAAGAAATCTGATTCAGATGAGTGCCGGTAAATTGATTCTGTATTAAAGGCCAGTAAAATTTTATCTTCCTGCGGGCTGAAAAAATAATTGTCTATACGGGGAGTTTCACCGCTTTCGTCAATTAATACACCTTCAATATCCAGTAAAGTGCGAACAAACTCGCCGGTGCTGTATGCATAAACATTTATCTTATGATTGTTCTCAACTCTTGTGTAATGTTCACCATTAAGCATACTTTTGCCAAGCCGGATGGTTTTTGGAACAAATGTGCGTTCTTTCCATATATTTTCAAGAGTAATCTGAGAATAAACTGATTGCCCGGTTAGAAAAAACACAAGATTTAATATGATTAAAATTGCAAGGGATTTGGGAAGCAGATCTTTTTTCATTTTCATTGCCGGAATTACAGGTTAGTTATATTGAATTCATCAAAAAAATTGAGACGCCAAAAATATAACTTTTTTAATAAGAATGCCGGAAATGAATATTAGATGACAGTTAAATTATATTTATTAAGGACCATTCACATAAAAGACATGTTCATTTATTGCTGTAAAAATTCTATTTTTACAACTGCTTATTTTAACAATTCTGATATGTCAAATTCATTTTTGTATAAACTCAGGATTTCATCGGTATTGAGTGTTTCTACCTTTTCAATTTTATTGTTATTGGGCACATACCAAACTTCAGCAAAAAAACCAAACAGAGAATAAAGCTTGATATTGAAATACAGGAACTGTCTGGCAGCTATTTCATTACCATGCTCAAATACAAGGTAAACCTTTTCTTTTAGGGGGTATTTATTAAATTCAGGTGCATCCATAAATGATCAATAATGAACTCAAATATAATTAAATCCTGATACTGTAAAAAATAAAACCAATAATAATTGAATTTTATGCAAATTAAAAAACATATCCCTAATATATTTACTCTTACGAATCTTCTTTCTGGCAGTATTGCAATTGTATTTGCCTTTGAAGGCCTGTTTCATCTGGCTGCCATATTTTTAGGTCTGGCGGCATTTTTTGATTTTGCAGATGGCTTTGCAGCCAGAGCATTACGCTCCTATAGTGACATAGGCAAAGAGCTTGATTCAATGGCCGATATGGTAAGCTTTGGATTTACACCGGCGGTAGTAATTTTTCGATTGCTCCAGGAAGCTTCGGTAAATTCAGCAATATGGGTATACGATATTAACGTATTACCTTTCATAGCGTTTTTTATTACATTGTTTTCTGCATTACGGCTTGCCATATTTAATGTGGACACACGGCAAAGCGAAATGTTCATTGGTTTACCTACCCCGGCCAATGCAATTTTAATTCTTTCTATTCCTTTTGCAGTGCATTATGGCTCAACCGAATCAATGTGGTACCCCCTCTTTTCATGGATACTTTCAAATGAATGGATGTTAATTGGATTAACATTCTTCTTGTCTTTTTTCCTGGTGGCCAATGTTACATTATTTTCACTGAAATTCAAAAATTTAAAGGTAACTGACAATCTCGTGCGTTACTTTTTTTTAGCAGGATCTGTTATACTTTTATTATTCTTACATTGGTTTGCCATTCCTTTAATTATGATTTTTTATATAACTTTATCTATGGCAGACTATCTGGCCACAAAACTGAATAAATAATTTTTAGTTTTGGCAGAGCAGCACCTTTAGGTTTTTATACGTGATATTTTAAAACTTCAGTAAAAATATTTTTTAAATAAATTAGTGAAACATGGCAGAATTTCATGAACTCGGAGAGAGAGGAGAAGACCTGGCGGCAGCATACCTTCAGAAAAACGGATATATAATTCTTGAAACAAACTGGCGAAAAGGATCACTGGAAGTTGATATTATTGCGCAAAAAGATGACATTCTTGTTATTGCAGAGGTAAAAACCCGCAGCACGAATTATTTTGGCGAGCCCGAAGAGTTTGTTACAAAAACCAAACAAAGAAATCTGATAAGGGCAGCAAACCTATACATTCAGTTCAATAACATGGACACTGAAACACGTTTTGATATCATTTCGGTGCTAAAAAAAGGAGACCAACATCAGATACATCATATCGAAGATGCATTTTATCCTACTTTGTAGCTAAATTTTGTATTTCATATTTTTAACATGAAGCAAACAAATTCACATAGGACTTGTTTAACTATTTTATTTAATTCGTATATCTAAATTTTCAATAAAAGTTATATGCTTAAAATAAATATGTTTAACAAATAAAAGTACGAGAAATGGAAAA
>CAYXIT010000160.1:0-6054 GCA_964465275.1 uncultured Bacteroidales bacterium
CACATGATCAATTATACGCATGGCACCCATGTGGTCGATACCCGGGTCAAGGCCCAGTTCATTCAGAATGATAATGCCTGCATCAATGGCTTTCTGATGAAAAGCTTTCATCTCAGGCTTCACATAAGATGTGGTAACCATATTTTTGCCATGGGCAATACATTTCTCAGCAACCATAATATGATGCACCCAGGGTAACAGACTAACAGTAATGTCATGATCAATGATCATCTGATCAAGTTCATCCTGCATATCAACTGTCCACTCTACAGGTGTTCCGTTGGGGTGGTTGTCAATCATATTTTCAGCTTTGGATTTTGTGCGTGATGCCACGGTAACCTTATAGTTTTTCTCCAGTAAATAGGTGACAATGGGTTTTACTACCATTCCTGCACCTAATATCAATACTTTTTGCATATTAATTGTTTTGATTTTAAGGGTTATAAGTTAAATAATGATATTTGTGTAAACAGCCGGATTAAAGCCTGATATTTTATAAATACTCATCAATATATTCATAATCGGGTGTAAGTTTTCCATTTAACAGTATTGTTGCTTTCTTAATTGGTGCCGGCAGTTCAAGTTTTTCGAACCCCAGAGTAAAATCAGCATCTGCAATGGGTTTAATAAAGTTAACCAGAGCATCGCCAAAGGCTTCTGATGAATCCCGGGGTAATTCGCTGGGTAAAATATCAACTGCCATTACCAGAATTCCATCACCTTCAAATCCCATTTTAGGTTTACCGGTATAAGGGTTATAAACAAAAACAGGATCTTCAATTTCGGTGCCCTTATGGGTAAACTCAATGGAACCGTCAGGGTCGCAGGTAACATCGCCAATGACTTTGATTTTGGGTTCGTCGTTCTCATAAAGCTTGCGGGCAAATTCTTTGGTGAAGATCCGAGGATATCTCGTATCCCAATACATGCAGTTCATCAGTATGGTAAGATGGGGAATGTACTGTTCGAAATCATTTTCATATTTTTCAGGATGATTATAGTAATCCTGTAACTCAAAATTATGCGAACTGTCTTTGGGTTTGCTGATATGATTTTCCTGAAAAACAATTTTGTAAATGATGTTGTCAGGAAGTTTTTTTCTGTTTTGCAGTTCCAAAAGTTTTTCCGGTGAAATTTCCTTGATAGGGAGAAGGGCGGCAATCTCCTGCGCACCCATGGAAACATTTCCATATCCGGTAAAACCTATGGTGAGAGGCAGCAATTCTTTGGGAAGCCCTTTCTCTGCAATTTCCCTTCCCACTTCTGAAATCTCCTTTTTTACATCGGCGAGTGAATCATAATGATAAGACTGTTTAACTTTCAGAAAGGGATTATCAGTAAATCCCTGCAGCTTAAGCCGCTGACCAAAACTCCATAATGAATTGATCATACCTGCCAGTCCGGCAAACTTTCCGAAAAATATAAGCCTTTTGCCTTGCTCGTCTGCCACTTTCTCGTAGTCGATAAGGTTGCAATCCATCTCCATCATTCTTTTCAGCATGGGCATATTGTAAGATTGCCCTTTAATTACATGTGAAAAGAATATGTAGGTTTTGTTTTTCTCAAAAAAACCGGCAGGAATTTCTTTTACTCCCATAATTATTGGACACTCTGAAAGATTTTTGGCAATCTTAGCTCCGGCTTCAATGTATTCTTCATCTTTAAAAATCCTTTTGGGGGAGGTTTGAATCACAAATTCCATATCATGCTTGTCTTTCAACATTTTAACATGCCCTGGTGTAAGGGGTGTTCGCCTTTCACTGGCATATTTGTCCTCGTGTCTTATTCCGATTTTTATACTCATACTCAAAAATATTTGTAATTTCAGAAAGTGCTTAAATCAAAGGGCAAACCTACATAATTTTTGTCATGTAATGTGAGTAATGATGTGAAAAATTTTACAAAAAACTTTAATACTGTTAAATAATTAACAAACAGGATCAGGGCGATAGTTTTGCAAATAGTAACTTTGCGTTGTTTTCGAAAAAAATGTTTCAATAAAATGATAAAACTAATTGCAGTTGATCTCGACGGTACCTTACTTGACGATAATAAGAATATTCATCCTTCTTTCTGGGAAATTCATAAAAAACTTACAGAACAGGGAGTAATCTTTGTTGCTGCCAGCGGCAGGCAGTATTATAAACTTATTGAACAGTTTGAAAATATCAGGGATGAAATTGTTTTTCTGTCAGAAAACGGAACTTACGTAATTTACAAGGGCGATGAATTATTTGTAAATGATATGAGTATGGATGATGCCCGTTACTTTATCAGAAAGGGTAGAGGAGTTAAAGGAACTGATCTTATTTTATGTGGTAAACAATCGGCCTGGGTTGAAAATACCTATGAACCTTTCATAGAAGATGCTTCAAGGTACTATCGCAGGCTTAATGTGGTGGATGACCTCACCAGGGTTGATGATAAGGTGTTAAAGATAACTTTATGGGATCATGAAAATGCCGAATTCAATGCATATCCCCATTTCAAAGAATACAGGAATAAATTTAAAATTGCTGTTGCAGGAGATGTATGGCTTGACATAACCCATAGCACGGCAGGCAAGGGTAATGCCATTAAAAAGCTACAGGATATTTTTGGCATATCACACAATGAAACTCTTATTTTCGGAGACTACCTTAACGATCTTGATATGATGGGCGAAGGTTACTATAGCTATGCCATGAAAAATGCCCACCCGAAGATCCTTGACATATCCCGATTCGTAACCCGTTATGATAATAATAACAACGGAGTTGTAGAGACTATTAAAGATTTATTCAATCTGAACTCTTAGTCAAATAAATAAGTTCAAGAATTATTCAATTCATTCTTTTTGTTTTCTTTCAACCTTTCAACTTATCAACCCATAAACTCTAGTAGTAGAACCAGATATTCCTGTAATCCCTGATGTTCTCGCCACGTGCGGCCAGCTCTTCCAGGTAATCATAGATGGGCACATCAATGTAGTTATAAGGTGGGACGGGTTGAATATTCTTTTCCCATGGATGAAATTCGTACACCCTGCCACCGTTGGGTAATATCATAACCAATCTATGGTCCTGCCATGCCATTAGTTGGTTTTTACCCAGTTTGGGTACGTTAAATACGGGTTCATCTGTTCTGTCAAGTCCGGGCAATAAGCGGGCTTCCTCTTTTCTTTCCTGCAGGATCCTGGCGATGGGTACCATATATCTCCGGGTTTCTTCCTTACCTTTCATGTTGAAGGTGTAATATGGATCCACACCGATGGATTTCAGATCGAGACGAAGTTTTACAGATTCAAAACGGCGAGAATTCTCAACTGTAAATACCTCCTGGTTATATACCATCATTCCGGCTTTTCTAATTCGCTGGATGGCCTCCATGGCTTCAGGAGTTATCTCATAATTGTGCTCAAAGTGCGTAATGATACTGATCTGCCTTTTACCGGGTATATTGAATGAAGCAATCATATCAACAAGCTCCTGATTCCATCGTTGGGGAAGAACTACGGGAGTTCTGGAACCTATCCTGATGCGGTAAACATGCTTTTTGGCTGTAACCTGTTCAAGAATGCCTTTGAGGGTTTGAGTATTCATTACGCAAGGGTCACCGCCGGTAATGAGAACATCGCCTACTGCAGGGTTTTCATCCATCCATTGCAATGCTCTTTTAATCTCTTCCTTCCGTGCCATAGCTTTCGGATCAAGTACCTCATCAATCTCCCAGTTTCGCTGACAATACACACAAATCTGAGCACATGTGTTGTAGGGTTTAAGGATGGCAATTCCCGGGTATCTGCGTGTCATTAAATCGATGGGAGAGGTGTCGTGTTCGCCCATGAAGTCAAACTGTATTCCCCTGTTTTCTTTACTTTCAATGAGTGTGTCAACATAATCAGGTGGTGGTATTACCTGTGCTCTGATTGCATGATCATATCCTATGTTGAGTTTACTGTCCATCAAACTCAGGTAGTAGGGTGTAATACCGAAAGGGATTTTATTTTTTGTGGCCCGTTCTATTGCTTCCTTTTGTTCTTCAGTAAGTTCAATCAGATCAATGAGTGGAGCAGCATTTTTAATGACATTTTTTAAATGCCACTGATAATTATCCCAGTCTTTTTCTTCGCCATTAAAATATTTGAGAATGCGTTTCTTATTGGCTTTACGCCAGGAGATCACATCATCATCCAGTCCGCCGGGGTATTTGCGCAAATATTTATGCATGTTTGATGAAAGCTCATTAAGTATACCCGTGCGGGCCTCCGATGCTGCCCTGCCTGACATTTGCAGGAAATCAGGGATTCCTTTTTTTGCTTGTTTGCTTTCAAAATAAATATTTGATCGTCCTTCAATTCCCCTGAAAAGGTTGATGAACTCAAGAATAAAACCTGGTGATACGTTTTCTTCAGTACCGGCTTTTTCTCCCTGGGCAAGCTTTCGCAAAAGATTTAGTGCAGAAAACTCGGTACTGTATTCATTAACGGGCCCGATAATACTTTTCATCACGCGGATGGCTTCCCGAACAGTAGATTTTTCAAGAATGTGAAGATCATTATCCACATCAAATATCCTTCTTTCAGCTTTCTGCAGGTAATCGTATATACTTTCTCTTGCTTGTTCAAGATCTTTGCTGTTTTTCAGGATATTATAAATTTCCGGACTGGCATCCCAAAGCCGGTCAAGGTAGGCATCAATATTTACCTGGAACCGGGGTTTTACGGCATCAACCGCATCGGTAAATACATCGTCAATAATCCGTGTATGCAGAACCTGTTTTCCGGGCTTTGCTGCAGGGGTCCTTTTTTTTGCAGAGGGGGCTTTTTCTTGCATGGTCAGAGGTTTTTGGAAGGTTTGATAAACAGGATGATATGCAAAAACTTTATCAAAGATTCAATAGAGAAAAATACAACTTTTTTTTAGATAAAAAAACCGGCTTTTGCCGGTAATTTTCGGGTTAATTAAACAACCGTGGAGTTTTGGGAGTGATACGTGATTTATTAAAGCCTTCAAAAGACGTAGAAATCATAATTTCGTGTGATCCGCCATTGTATCCCCGGCTCACTCCCACAGCATAGTCATAAGCATAACCAACTCTGATGGTAGGTGTAATGAAATAACCCACCATGGCAGAAATAGCATCACCTAAACGATACGAAAGTCCGCCCCAAAGCATATCATCGTAGTAACCAATTACGTTGATATCAAACTGCGTCATATACCAGCTGCTTTTAAATAGCAGGTAAGGCTGTATGTCAACATTATCTGCCACATCTTCAAAAAGGTATTTGGCATACAGGTAATAATGTCTTGGTGTATAGTCACTCTGAGCACCCTTAACAGAACGATAAAGATGTGTTGTGGCAAAGCCGACGGTAAGATTAGGATCCACATACTCCATCCCGAAATTAAAATCAGGACGAAGAAAACTCTCCCGGGTAAAGAGTGCATTAGGATCTGTCATGTCTTCGTAACGCAGATTTGTACCATCAATGGTACGGTTAACAATACCGGCACCCAGTCCAAAAGTAAGACTGGAGAGCACTCCCAGTTGAACAGGGAAAGCATAAAATGCCCTGGCTGTAAGAAAGCTTTCATAACCCAGCCTGTCGTGTATGATATTTATTCCAACACCACCAAATATTTCCTGAATATAGGTACTGGCATTAAATGCCTGTGTTGATGGCGCATTTTCAAAACCGATCCATTGCTGGCGGCCCACAAGGGACGCATTGATGGTATTCGATATTTCAATGGCCGCCGGGTTAAATGTTATTTCATTAAACATATACTGGCTGAAATGAACATCATTTTGTGCCTGTATTGCCAATGGTAACAACGCGGTTACAAGGATTAATAATCTGAGTTTCTTCATAACTTTAAATAATAAGTTATTTAATTCAATGTTTTTGTGTTTTACAGTTCTCCTATCATTCTTCTGGCCCTGCTTACGGGTATCCTCTTGCCGTTATCAAATGCAACAATATATATTTCGTAGCCCAGTTCGCGCAGGGTTCGTTGCATCTTGAATGCGGAGTTAAAATCCCGGAAACTGCCAACTAGATATCTGTGG